>QNCV01000128.1 GCA_003645845.1 Fidelibacterota bacterium
AATATATAGCTCAGGTTTTTATAGATTCGGTAAAATCACAATGCGTTCCCACACCGGCGGAGGTGGAGTCATTGTTTGCAAAAGCGAACTATGCGTCCGATGTGCAAATTAATCAGGTGGAAACCTATCTGAAGAATATGCTGACAATGAAAAAAGCAGCCGGAAGGTTAAAAGAACTCATTCGGGCAAGCGGCATCAAAGTGGAAAAATATCCGGAAAATCTGAAAGCCGTTGTAGTGGACGAACCGCGCTCGGGTCGTCTGCCGGATGTAAAACTTTACAAACTCGGTTTGCCCTATTTCCGGGAAGCCTTTCCGACGCCCGATGTTCTCTGGGGCGCGGATGAGATATTGGATAAAATTACAGGAAATCATAGTAACACGGATTAATTTCACAGAAAGGTTGATCTTAGCTATGAAAAGTACGTCTCTTAAGCATTACAGGGTGATAATGGGGCTGTTGATTGCCACCTCGGCGCTTTTTGGGTGGGCCGCCGATAATCACCGGAATATTACCAGGGCCGCCTTTGATACCCTGCCCAGACGCGAGCGGGCGCTGTTCGGCAGCGCCGCCGATTCCCTGATCGAGCATTATTCATTGAATCCCGATAAGCACCGCTGGGCGGTTCGTAATAAGGTTCAGGAAAAAATTGATTTTTACGACCCTTATGTCAATTTGCCGTTGCTGCAAAATCTGAAGCAGTGGCACAAGAACGATGACAAAAACAGCGAGGTGTGTTTTTACATTACAACCAAATTGATGCATCATGCTGTTCAGAATTTACAGGCGAACAGACCCCTTGAAGCGGTCAGGTATCTGGGTTCTCTGGCTCATTTTATCGAGGATAATGCCTGTCCGGTACATACGCTTTCCGACAAAACCATTGCTCATCTGTTGCCGTCGCCGGATGATTTGAAGTCGATTCAGATTCACCGGCAGGCGGAGGGACCCACATTTCCAATTGATTTGTCCGGCTACAAACCGCAGCTCTTAGGCGAGGATCTGGTGACGGCTTCCGAGGCGATTTACTACCGTTTCAAAGCCAACCGCATCAATGCCCGGGCGCAGCTGGTTCCGCTTATTCAGGCGATGTATGCCGGTGATGAGAAAGAAGCGGGCAAATACCGGGCTGCCGCAGCGGAACCGGCGGCGAAACTCTTTGCGGATATTTTGCATACGGTTTATATGCTGGCCGAAAAGAAAAAATAATCAGGCCATTAATCAAAACAGGCGGGAGGAAAAGGCAATGTCTCATAAATTCGGAATGCTTTTTTTCATTGGCGCCGCTTTATTACTTTATTCCTGCGGCAGTGGCAATAAACAAAGCCATAACCGGTCGGGTGGCGACAAGAGCCTGCGGCAAGCGCAGGAGGTGGCCGGAACCGGCGGTTTCCGCTGGGATATGGCTTCCGGGTCCGCCATTAAAGTATTGTTGAATCAGCATCCCTATTCCGAAGCGATCATTAAAAAGATACCGGATTTTGAAAAAGTTACCGGAATCAGGGTTGAGTACGCAATTACACCTGAAGAAAACTATTTTGATAAGGTGACGACATCTCTGAACAGCCGCACCGGTGATCCGGACATTTTCATGACCGGCGCTTACCAGATTTGGGAATATGCCGGCGCCGACTTTATCCAGAATTTGGACCCGTTTATTCAGGATTCCAATCTGTTGAGTCCGGATTATGATATTGAGGATATTTATCCGGGGGTGCTGGGAACTCTGCGCTGGGACCTTGTTCCGGGACACATGACGGGCAGGGGACCTCTCTGGGCGCTGCCGCTGGGATTTGAATTATATTCACTGGCCTACAATAAAAAGGTATTCGAAAAATTCGGCCTGACTCCGCCGAAAACGATGGAAGAGTTGATCAGGGTTTGCGAAAAACTGCGGGAATTCGACGGGAAAGGTACTTATCCTATTGCCCTGCGGGGTTCCCGTAACTGGGGAACTATCCATCCGGGGTTCATGAGTACATTTGCAAACTATGGCGCCCGGGACTTTGCGGTTGAAGACAACCGCCTGGTATCCAAAGTCAATTCCCCCGAATCAGTAAAGATGACGGAGGACTGGGTTCGTCTGATTAAAACCGGGGGCGCGCCGGCGTGGTCCGGCTATACCTGGTATCAGGCGGGCGCCGATTTAGGCGCCGGCAAAGCCGCCATGCTGTTTGATGCCGACATTAACGGTTACTTTCAGACCGGGAAAGGCGCATCCAAAGAGGCCGAAAATATTGCCTGGACCGTCATGCCCTTACCTGAAGGACAAGACGAGATCAATTCTAATCTGTGGACCTGGGCGATCGCCATGAACAAAGCTTCCCGGAATAAACTGGCCGCCTGGCTGTTTTTACAGTATTTCACGGGCGCTGAATATTCTCTCTGGTCGGCCCTGGAGATGAATGCGGTTGATCCGGCCCGCAAAAGCGTCTGGAATAATCCGGAGTTTCAGGCGAAAATGGCTGACCGCGAGGGGTATTACGAAACCTTTCAGGCGACTATCGACGGAACCAGAATTCTTTTTACACCGCAACCCCATTTTTTTGAGACAACGACGGAATGGGCGGCTACACTGCAGAGCATTGTCGCCGGAAAATATACGTCGGTTCAGGAAGCTTTGGACATCCTGAAAAGGAAAATGGACGAAGCGGTCGAGGACGTTGTGATCGAATGAAGGACCATTGTACCATTAAATGCAAAACGATTTAGCAAGCTCCGCAATAGATTACGGTAAAAAGCCGTTTTGGGTGCAAGCCAGACCCTATCTGATTATGGCACCGGCGCTGTTGATCACGGTGGGGATTTTGTACCCCTTTGTCACGGCAATCTATTATTCGCTGACTAACTATTCATTTCGGACAACAACGTTTCGTTTTGTCGGTTTAAAGAACTGGATTCAGATGTTTTCGGAACCGGAATTCTGGCATGCGATTCTGGTGACGGGAAAGTATGCGGTGGCAAGTACGGGCACGGAAATGCTGCTGGGTCTGGGAATCGCTTTACTTTTGAGCCGGGAAAGTAAATTTACCCGGATTTTGCGGGTGTTGCTGATTTTTCCTTTGATGATTGCACCGGTAATCGCCACGATCATCTGGCAGCTGATGATCAACAATTCCGTCGGCATCCTCGAGAAATTTCTGAATCTCTTCGGTGTTTACGATTTTCCCTGGGCGTCATCGGCGAAAACCGCCCTGCTGACGGCTACAATGATCGATGTCTGGGTCTATGCGCCCTTTGTTGTATTACTGATTCTGGCGGGACTGCAATCGCTGCCGAAATCACCTTTTGACGCCGCCCGCATAGACGGCGGTTCGGCCTGGTTTACCTTCCGGACACTGACCCTGCCGATGCTGAAACCTTTCATATATATCGCGCTTATTTTCCGCCTGATGGCGTCATTGCAGGAGTTTGCGATTATCTTCGCGTTGACCAAAGGAGGGCCGGGCAATACACTGATGAACCTTTCCATTACCGGTTATACGACCGGATTTGCTTACCTGAAATTCGGGGAATCCCTGCCCTATGTTCTGGTACTATGGCTAATTATTTTTCTGATCAGCAGGAAACTTGTGTCCCGGTGGTTACTGGTTCAGCAAACAGCGACCGGGAATTAAATGATGAATATGAAAATCAGACAATTATCTCTTTCTGCCCTGCGCAACGCGCTGCTGTCGCTGTATGCCCTGTTTGCCCTTTTCCCGATTTTCTGGATGATTCTGATTACTTTTAAAAGCGATGCGGAGATGTACACGACCACTTTTCAGTTTCATCCGACTCTGTATAATTATAAAGAGGTATTGCTGAGAACCGATTATTTCAAAGCCTTTCTGGATAATATCATAGTCAGCAGCGGAGCGGTGCTGGTGTCGATACTGGTTGGTGTTCCGGCGGCTTACGCGCTGGCCCGCTATAAATTCAAAGGAAAGGAAGACCTGGCGTTTACCATCCTGTCGTTCAGGTTCGCCCCGGAAATTCTGGTGATTTTGCCGCTGTTTATGATCTATCAGGCCCTGGGCATTTATGATACCTATTTCGGTCTGATCTGGGTCTATCAGCTGATAACAATGCCGCTGCTGATCTGGGTCGTGAGAGGCTATTTTGAAGATATTAATGTTGAAATCGAACAGGCTGCCCAGTTGGACGGGTATCCCTGGTACACTGTTTTTCTGAAAATACTATTACCCCTGATTAAACCGGGGCTGGTGGCCGCTGGCCTGCTGGCGTTTATTTTTGCCTGGAACAGTTTTACCTTTCCGTTGTTACTGAGCGGATTCAGAATTGAGACTGTTACCGTAGCCTCATTGAAGTACATTGCGTCGGATACGGTGCATTACGGCCAGATGGCGGTGGCCGCCACGGTTGCAGCGCTGCCGGAAGTGATTCTGGCGCTGTTGATTCAACGGCATCTCGTCAGAGGATTGAGTTTTGGAGCGGTAAAGGGATAAAACAGTATGGCCCGGATAGAACTGACTCATATCAGTAAACGTTTCAGGAAAGTCATCGCCCTGCGGGACATCAATTTTCAGGTAGAGGATATGGAATTTTTTGTCCTTTTCGGACCTGCCGGCGCGGGGAAGACCACAATTCTGAAAATAATTGCCGGAATTGAATTTCCTGACGAAGGTTTGATTAAAATCAACGACGAAGTCGTCAACCTTGTAGAACCGGCGCAGCGCAATGTATCCATGGTTTTTGAAAATTACGCCCTTTACCCGCACTTTACGGTCTATGATAATATTGCTTCGCCCATGCGCAGCCCGCGGCACAAGACGGATGAAGCGACGATTCGCAAGGAAGTGCGCCGGGTTGCGGAAATGCTGAAAATTGAACATTTACTGGACCGGATGCCGGCGCAAATCAGCAACGGGCAAAAGCAGCGGGTGGCAATCGGCAGATGTCTGGTTCGCAATCCCAGTGTCTTTTTAATGGATGAACCGCTGGCCCATCTCGATGCTAAACTGCGGCATTTTATGCGGGCGGAGATGAAAGGGTTGCAAGCCGATTTCAACACGACGACAATTTACGTAACCCACGATTATATGGAAGCGCTCAGTCTTGGTGATCGGATTGCGGTGATTAATAAAGGAGAGATTGAACAGATCGGTTCGGCGAATGAGGTCTATTATACTCCGGCGAATCAGTTTGTTGCCCGACTCTTCGGAGAACCGGAAATTAACATTTTCGGCGTTGACCTGATTGAAAAGGAAAACAGGCTGAAGCTTAAAATACCGGGCTATGAACACCTGTTTGATCTGGAACCGGATGTAGAGAGAATGCTTTTAAAGTATAATGTCCGTGAACTGAATCTGGGGATTCGGGGGACGTGCATTTCCTATGCGTTTGCAAAAGAAGACGATGATTTTATTCCCGGAACAGTGTACAGCCTGGAACCGATAGGCAATATGTCCATTTTGATTGTTGATATCAATGGCGAATATATTCGCATTGTCGCGCCCAATGACCTGGATGTGGAACTGGATTCCGACATATTTGTCAAATTTGATCTGAAAAAGGCGCTGTTCTTCGACCGGGCAAGTGAAACCTTTATTGCCCGGCACAATCGGGTTCATTATGTGAGCGAGGCGGCATAGTGGCGAAACTGGTTTTGAAAAATCTGTATAAGCGCTATCCCAATAAACGCAATAAAGAGCAGAACGATTTTGCGGTTCGGAATTTTTCGCTGGAGTGTGATGACGGCGAATTTGTTGGCATTTTGGGACCTTCCGGTTGCGGCAAAACAACAACATTGCGGATGATTGCCGGACTGGAGGAGATCACCGCCGGCGATATTTTCATTTGTGATGCCAGGGTGAACGATCTGCACCCAAAAGACCGTCGAATCGGGCTTGCTTTTGAGGATTATGCCCTGTATCCGCCGCTGAACGTTTATGACAATATTGCTTTTAATCTGCGGGCGAAAGGGGTCAGTGAGACCAACATTCGTGCAGAAATTATGCGGATCGCACCGCTGCTGAAAATTGATGATCTGCTTGGCAACCGGCCGGTCTCTTTAAGCGGCGGACAGAAGCAGCGGGTAAACATCGCCCGGGCGATTATCCGCAAGCCGCAACTGCTGCTGCTGGACGAACCCCTATCTCATCTTGACGGTAAAATGCGTCAGGTATTGCGCACGGAAATCAAGCGATTACATAAAGAAATAAACTGTACGACAATTATTGTTACCCATGATCAGCTGGAAGCCATGTCCCTGGCGGATCGGATTGCCATTATGCAAGACGGGCAACTTCAGCAGTATGGCACTCCGCTGGAAGTTTACAATAATCCGGTCAACGAATTCGTAGCCGGATTTATTGGCGAGCCGCCGATGAATATTCTGACTGTGATTATTACTGAATCTGAGGGCAGATTCTTTTTTACTTTTCAGGATAATGATTTCCGCATTGCGGTGCCTGAAGACTATTATCCGGTAGTTCGGAGCGGTATGACGGTGCGCCTGGGTATTCGGCCGACGGACCTGCTTATCAGCCCGCAGGAGAAGGGAAGCGCGGCGGTTCGGGTGGCTGTTTTCGAAAATCTCGGAGAAGAGTGCCGGGTCAGCATTAAAGCGGGTGAGGAATTCCTGACACTTACGACTACCGATGAAATCCGGTATCGGCCGGGAGATATTATCAGGTTGGAAGTAAAAGCAGGCCGGACATATCTTTTTGATCCGGTGAGCGGTGACCGGATATGGGGGGAAAGCCGATGAGTTCTGAAAAGTACGCAATCGGTGTTGATTTCGGGACTTTATCGGCCCGGGCGGTCCTTGTGAATGTCAGAACCGGCGAAGAAGTTGCAATTGCCGACAGCGCGTATCGTCATGGGGTTCTGGATCGGTATCTGCCAGATGGAACGACTCCTGTTCCGGCGGGGTGGGCCCTGCAATATGCCGGCGATTATCTGGAGGCCATTGCAGCAGTAATTCCAAAAGCAGTGGAAAACGCCGGAATAAGCGTCGATGATGTTATTGCCCTTGGAACCGATTTTACGGGCAGCACTATCGTTCCCGTTGACAGGGATAATACTCCCTTATGTATGCGGGCTGAATTTAAAGCCAATCCCCATGCTTATGTTAAATTGTGGAAACATCACGGTGCTCAGCAGGAGGCGCTTGCAGTTACCCGGATTGCGAAAGAGAGGGGTGAGAACTTTTTGCAACGGTACGGCGGCGTCGTTTCGTCGGAGATGATGTTGCCGAAGGTCTGGCAAATTCTCAATGAAGCACCTGATATTTATGAAAGTGCGGACAGTTTTATTGAAATGTGCGACTGGATACCGTTGTACCTTACCGGCAATGAACGGCGCAGCAGCTGTGCCGCCGGTTACCGGGCGTTGTGGGATAAACGGGGAGGCTATCCATCGATGTAGTTCTATAAAGCCCTGGACCCGCGGCTGGAAAATATTGTGGATGAAAAGTTGAGCACCAATATCTATCCGGTTGGATCCCGGGCCGGTGA
>QNCV01000129.1 GCA_003645845.1 Fidelibacterota bacterium
CACCCCTCTTTCTCACTACAGATGTATTTGTACTTTTCCATCTCATCGATCTGAATTCCCATTTCCTTTTCATGACGGGTTAGTATTTTAAAGGTGTCGGGTATTTGAGAATAGCGAACGCGCTCAGTTTTCATTTTACCGGTTCTATTAAGCATTTACAATATTTGCATCAGTACAATAAATCAAACTAACCAAAGAAAAATATAGGTCGGACAGAGAAGATTTACAATGCCATTCTGGCAATCTGACGATAAATTCACATTTTTCGTACATGAACGCATACACCCCCCAACAGATCTCTGTTGCGGATTGTTCCCTTGTCCGCATTCAGGGATCGTGAAAAACTACTTGCTATCGCTTTCTTTCTTTTTAAACTTCGCGGCCAATTCGGTGGCTTTATCGGGAACCAGCAATGCAAACAGACCAAAGGCTGCTCCGATAATTCCGATAATTCGAATAATAGTCGGATCAAGCACAAGCAATAGCAAACCGATCACAAAGATAACAATTCCAACATTTCTCATAATATACGTCCTTCCGTATCAATTTGGTAATAAGAGTCCGGAAAATTTATATGAAGCTCGGGAATCTCTTCACTTGCTTCGTTTTTACAAACCAAGTTCGTCAAGGCGAACAGGATAAATATCAGGGTCCCAAAAAGGATCAGCAGGGCGACATCCCAGGGAATCGATAGGCTTTTTGTCTTCTTTTTGCGACTTTTTTTAGGGGGCATTACAATCTGAAACCTCCGATGACAATGTTTGCCTGTAAATATAGAATTACTTTCGGTCAGTGTCAAATATTTGATGTGGATTTTATGTGGAAAAACATACTCACAGGAAACATGTTTGCATTTATTTCCGGTTCGATGTATATTCACGAAAACATGCGAGTTATTATGAAGAAATTGCACATATTTTCGGTCATCATGATCATATTGGCACAAATCCCGGTACAGTCCCAGGAGCAGTCTGTCTATCCTCAACCGATTACACTGGTGACCGTTCCCACCGCCGGCATCATTCCCCGGGGCGCCTATTTGGCGGAATTCCGGCTGTTTAGCGGCGGCGGAGTTCTGGCCGGTATATCGGCGGGAATATCTCAGCGGTTTATGTTCGGGGTATCCTATGGCGGCGCCAGAATTATCGGTGATCAGATAATCCGATGGCATAAACAACCGGGAGTCGAGGTAAAGTATCGTTTTATTGAAGAGTCGACAAAACTGCCGGCCCTATTACTTGGTTTCAACTCACAGGGACAGGGCGCCTATATCGACACGCTTAAGCGCTACGACACCAAAGCGATAGGTTTTTATCTTGTAGCCAGTAAGAACTATCGCTTTCTGGGAAATATGGGCGTTCATGCCGGTATTAACTATAATCCCATGGAGAACGAGGACGGTGACAACGATCCGTCTTTTTTCGTCGGCTTAGATAAAGATTTGAACCCTGAAATTTCCTTTGTGGTCGAATACAACGCAGCTTTTAATGACAATGAAACAAACGTTCGCAGGCTGGGCAAAGGATTGGGCTATCTCAATGCCGGGATTCGCTGGACCATGGTTCAGCGCTTTCACCTGGAAGTCGATTTTAACAATATACTTTTAAACCGTAATAAAATCGATCATTTTAACCGGGAATTGAAATTCACGTTCGTTGAATTTTTCTGATTCCACAAGATTAATTAACTAACATTTGGGGGGAAAAATGAAATATCGACGGTTTCGATTGGTGGGAACGGTAATTGTCATCCTTTTGGTATCCTTGATGGTAATAAGCTACGGCGCAGATGTAAAAACTCTGTTGGATGAAACAGAAACACTGCGCGACGCTGATAATTATGTCGCTGCACTTGAGAAACTCAAGGAGGCTGAAAAGCTTGATCCAAATAACCCGGAGATCCTCTGGAAGATTGCGCGGGGATATTTTGATATTGCCGACCAGGATGAGAATAATATCGAGTTGCAAAAAGCAAACATTTATCCCGGATTTGAATATGCCAAAAAATGTATCGAAATAGCTCCAAATGTCGCCGGAGGACACCAGTATTATGCCATTCTGATCGGCAGAATCGGCGAAATCGAAGGCACCAAACAAAAAATTGAAAACTCCTATGCGGTTCGCGAACACACCATGAAAGCCATTGAACTTGATCCCGCAAACGATTCCAATTATCATGTCATGGGCCGCTGGCATTTTGCCCTGGCGGATCTGAGCTGGTTTGAGCGCAAAATCGCCAGCATCATTTATGCGACACCGCCGGCAGCCTCGTTTGAAAAAGCAGCCGAATATTTCAGCAAGGCTCACGAACTAAAACCCGATGATATTCGCCACCTGCTTTGGCTCGGAAAAAGCTATGAGAAACTGGGTCAGGATGATAACGCCGTTAAAGCCCTGAAACAAGCCCTGGCTCTGCCGGCCAAATCGGATTCTGACAAAAACCAACAGAAAGAAGCCCGCGAACTGCTTCAGGATATTGAAGACTAATCATGAAAGCCTTAACGGGAATTTACAAAATTATCCGGTTTTTCCTTGTTATAGGCGTGATCTTTATAGTGGCGGTTGCCGTCATCGGTCTATTGACCAAGGATAAGCCGGAATAATTCTCTCAGAATAAAAAAACAGCTGTGAGGCAGAAGTGCTTTCACAGCTGTTTTTCATATATGTCCGTTCTTTATTTCAGCAGAAGCATGTTTCTGCTAAAGGTCCTAACATCGGTTTTTAACCGGTAGATATAGATACCACTGGGTACCGGGGCTCCCGAATCGTTCCTTCCGTCCCAAATTGCTTTATACTGACCGGCAGAATAGCGATTGTCTATCAATGTCCGGACTTTTTCGCCCCGCACATTATAGATATCAAGACTGATATGATTTTCGGCGGGAACCGAAAATACAATCCGGGTCGTTGGGTTAAAGGGATTCGGATAGTTTTGCTCCAAAGCAAAACCGGTGGGCAGATTTTGTGTCTCTATAGCATTGACGCTGGGAACCAAACACATAAGATCTTCGAAATACAGGGTTCCTTCATCATTGCCAAGGCTATCAACGTAAAGGATATGGAAAGAATCAAATTCCAGTTGTCCGTCCAGGGTTCCATCTGAAACATTTTCCCATGTTCCGGGCGCTTCGGTTCTCATGTCCCACTTGATTAATTTCCAGCCAAGGAAGTCAAGGGGATACCAGGGGCTGACCTCCGTCACGCCGACTCCCTGGGGGTCGTCTACAGCAAACCTGAAAAGGTTCCCGGTTCCATCGCCAAACACCCAAATCTGCAAAATGCCATTCTTGTTAAATTTCTTTTGACGGGGAGGTGTGCCGGTATCCAGATACTCCCTCAAAAAGCATTCGGATTTAGAGGAATCGAATTTATAGTGAAGTTTAAAAGAATGATTGCTGCCATTGCAATGGTTCACCACCGAATCGTCGATTGATTTTTCCCCGATAAGCACATTTATCGTGGATCCGCTCGTGCTTGGTTTCCACCAGTAATTATTGGAGTTTGCACCGAAACTCTCGATATTAAGGGTATCGGAATACCAAGGAATCTCTTCGCTGATCAGCAGGCTGCTGCCCTGATCCTTGCTGATTACATTACCAAACAGGTCTTTTATACCTTTATAAACATAGCGCCCGTAGCGATTGCCACGCACTAATTTTTCCAAAGGAAACAGGGATACAATTGTCTTATCGTTAACTACATAGATATCAAAATCCGTTGGTATAGTGATATCTTCTCCCGAGGTTCGGATCAGTTCAAACTTATCTCTGACGCCACCCGTCGTGTCGATTTTTTCGTCGAATGTAAATGAAATAATCGGCTGAAGATCACCGTACCGCGTCGCGCGAGGGGGATAATAATCAGTGATTACCGGTGCATAGATATCTTTGGGGCTGGTTGTAAATTCCAGCACGAAATCATCGCCCGCAACACCATCGCCGTTACCGTCCAGATGCTGATTGCGGTTTCCTACAATTATACCGGCGTCCAGTGTCAGGGTATAATTGGTTTCCACCTCCAGACTGTCTCCGACGTATGTCAGGGTAAGGATTTTGTGGTTTTCGTCCCAGGAAAAAATCAGATTTACCGCCGGAGTCAAAGAGAGACCGTTTTGGACGAGACTCGTATCCATTTCATGTGAAAATGTCAGAACAATGGGCTCCCATGCGGGGTGCATCTCTTCATGATTTTCCGGAGTCGCCTTTTTTACAAAAGGTGGCACAGATGATTCAAGGAACCAATTAAGCGTCCAGAAAAACTTACTGTCATCAATGGTAATCTCCGTCGAATCAGGCCAGTAGCCCGAAGCATCGAAGACGATTTTATAGTTTCCATAGGCCAAACTGTCAAACAGATAAAAACCGTTGTTACGGTTATACCCGTGATTGTTGTCCCGACCGTTCGTATAGTAATCATAATCATGCGCCGGATAACGGTTATCAACTGCAGCCCAGTTGTTGGGATCGATGGGCGAATCGGTGGTAATCTGAGACCACTGCGGAGTATATTTGTCAATATACATGGTAGTATTACCGTAATAGACACGATTGCCGGGATTTAATGTGACAACCAAACTATCGATCGGTTTATATTCATCGTTTGTCCCCGGGATATACTCATAGTTGGTTTTTTCTTCCTTTGTTCGAACAATGCCGGCCAGATTTCCGAAAGGCGGTAAGGGCTGATCGTAATATTTCACAAATGCCAGTGCAATCGCCCAGGCATCATTAATCCGGTAATCCAGGTTTTGAAGACGATAGGTGTTCGGCCAGTAATCGTGAAAACTGCTTTCGCTGAGCGTGCCGGGAATATTTAAATATCGAAACACACCCAGGTAGTTATGTCCCAAGCCATAAAACGTATAGTCCCCTGCGTGTGTATAATGAGTCGTTTGACAAGCGGCTACAATATTAGGCCCCATTTTATTTGACATTGTTAGCATGCCGGGAAAATGCGTTTGGCTTACGTTGATAATCGGATCGTTTGTAAATCCCGAATATAACATAAGCGTGGAATTACCGCCAGAGGCGTTTGTATGAGTTGAATGAAACCAGTCACAATTCTGATTACTGGCATCTCTGCCCAGACTGGACAACGCCACACCGTCCGAGGCGCGGTTGTGTCTGCGGGACATGACAACTGTTGCCCCCATATTTTTCAACAGGGTTTCTATGACCAGCGCCCGTGTCAGGTTGCCCTCGGATTCCCAGAAGCCGGCATTATTTATCGGCGGGCGATCATTGGAATCGTGGCCACCGTGGCCGGCATTGACATATATTTTTTTTCCGGTAAGATCCTGGGCATTAAGCAACGTTATAATAGATAAAAATAAAATGATGATTCGCTTCATGTGTTATTCCTATCTCAATTCAATCGTTAATAAAATAAACTCGTCATTTGCTGCGTCTTCGCAGATAATTTGACGACCGTCCGGCGACCAAGAGGGAAACATTTCAATTCTGTCCTCTGTATTTGTGAGTTGAAATGTTTTTCCATCATTAACCCGCAAAACAAAAATCTCCGATGCGGTAAATTGATGACCATCATCAAAGTCACGCATAAATACAATCCATTTGTTGTCGGGAGACCACCGGGGCGCCCGCGCTTCCCGTTCAGATATTAAAACCGACCCGTTAAGATCGGTCACATAGAGATCGTTTTTATCCACGAAGCACATTTTCGAATTATCCGGAGAGATTGATGGCCAGATGTAAAATTTGTCATCTCCCAAAGGCCGAAGTTTTTTGGTGGCTCCATTGTTCAGCAGAAGGAGTGACCGATCGTAAGAAAAAACAACGGGTTTTGATATGGTCGTTGATTTTGAAAGAGTATTTTTCAAATCATTATTCTCAATATAAAAAATTCCCGTTTCCGTAATTTTCGGGACAACATCAAGTCGCTTTTTTTCAAGCAGCTGGGTCCGGCTTTTCGTATTGATATTATACAGATACACCGAATTCATTTTCATTCCCTTGTCAAAAGTATCTACCCGATAGCGAACGTTACCATGGATATCCATGGAATAATCCGTTCCAGCTGCGGCAATCTGAAAGGATGTTTTTTTGGCCATATCATAGCATTGCAGTCCTTTGGAAGATGCAAAAAGCAGGTATTTTCCATCGGCGCTGAATACGGGCTGAATTGTTCGGTCCCCCAAATCCATAATCTCGGTTTTTAAAACCCGAACCTGTGCAGACAGGATCATAGTAAAAACGATAAATACGGTGATAATTTTCTTCATCTATTTTTCTCCCTGATTTTGGTTAGTAAGTTAATATTATTAATTTAAGTTTCACATGATTTATTGCACATTTTGAGATGAAAAAACTATATTTAACCATTCCGGAAAGGTTCTTTATGAAAACACAACGATTCATCCTTTTTTCTGCTCTTCTGATTGGCCATCTCTGGGCGGCGTCTCTTGACACGGTCTTGATTAAAAGCAGAGCCATGCATGCAAATCCAAAAGCAGTAATAGTCATTCCCGATTCCTACGATCAATCGGATTCAGGTTTTCCGGTTCTCTATCTATTACATGGCTGGAGCGGGTCTTATAAAGACTGGTCTGCCCACATGGACCTGCGGCCGCTCTGCGATAAATATCAATTCATCATTGTCTGTCCCGACGGAGGTTATGCCGGCTGGTATCTCGACAGCCCGCTTGAAAAGGATTCTCAATACGAAACCTATATTACGGGGGAAATCGTTGACTATATTGACGGGCGTTACCGCACAATCGCCACAACCGGCGGTCGCTTTATCTGCGGGCTAAGTATGGGCGGGCACGGCGCCATTAGTTTGCTGGCCAAACACCCCGATCTTTATTGTGCCGCCGGCAGTATGAGCGGTGTTATGGCATTAACGGCATCGAGTAAAAAATACGGCATTGCAAAACTCATTGGTGCATTCGAAAAATATCCGGAGCGCTGGTCCGAATATTCCTGTATCAACCTCGTTGAAAACCTGAAAGACTTAAACAAGGGAATAATAATCGATTGCGGCGTCGATGATTTTACCATTGATTCCAATCGGACGATGCACCGACGCTTATTGGAACTGGGTATTCCCCACGATTATTATGAACGTCCCGGCCGGCACAGCTGGGATTACTGGACAAACGCCCTGGAATATCATCTGCTGTTTTTTAGCAAAATACGGATGTCCGGTGAAAACTGACCCTTGCGCTCATTTCACTTGCATTAGGATATTAAACTTTGTATAATTACAAAAGCAACCAAAACTTCTGTAGATTAGATGTGAAGATTATTATACCAGAGAGTTTAAGAAATGTCAAATGAAGCAGCGGGCTGTGCCCGCCCGACAGGCGCTACTGTTGGCGAGCCACAAACAGAAGAAAAACGCGAAA
>QNCV01000130.1 GCA_003645845.1 Fidelibacterota bacterium
GAATAAAAAAAAGATTGCGTTCCTGCACAAGAACAAACAATTTCTTTATCAAAACACTTTTAAATACAAGTACAAGTCCGAAACAGAGAAAAATCAGACTTTCCAAAAGATAAAACAACATCATATCAAATTCCTAGAATGGGTAAACGGCATCTAATAATTTGCGCATCAACGGAGCCCGGTTGGAAATAGCGCCGTGAGGGCAAATTTCCTGGCAACAGTAACAGCGAATACACGAAGAATAATCATAAACCGGCGGATTCTTGTGGTCTTCATTTTTCCAATGCAATGCTTTCGGTTCGACCGGACACTGCTCAACGCAGAGATTACAGCGCCGGCACAATTTATCATCAATGACCGGTTTGGATGTCAACAGTTGTCGTAATAACGAATATTTCCAGGATGATTTACTGGCGAGCCGGGGACCGCGATCAATATCAAAATCCTTCCTGACCATTTCACGCCAATTATCACCAAGAATCTCAATATTGGCGACTTCACCTGTTCCTAAGCCGCGTTCAGTGCCGATTGTATTGGTCAGTACCTTGTCCGGCTGAATGTTGACCAGAAGACAGGCAACAGTATCAATGGCTATCGGATCAGTCGAGAAAAGTAAAAAGCCGGTATTCACCGGTTCACCACTGCCGGGGCCGTTGCCTTCCATTGATTGAATGGCATCCATGATAAACAGTTTTGGTTTCAGCAAAAGATTCAGGTCAACCAGCATCTCTGAAAAATCAGCAACATTCGGCAATTTCACGTGAAATTCCGGTTTATTGAAACCCGGAATACACCCGAATTGGTTCTTCACGGCGCCGGTCATACGGGTCAGACCGTGAGATTTCAATTTGGGCAGACTAACAATCGCGTTACAATCCCTGACACCATCGGCTATTTTAAACTGTTTAATCCGGTACCCATCGGGAAATGAAACAAACTCCCCGTTTTCGAAATCCGCCAGCGGAATGTCTAATTCATCGGCCACCTGTTTGATGCCGATCTTCGACATTACGCCGGCAACTCTCCCGACGCCAGGTGAATCACCGTATTGTAATTCAATAGATGCTTCCTTTAACACCGTCGCAACGGCACGGAAAACTTCCGGATGAGTTGTCACACATTTTTCCGGAACCTTCCCGGATAACGCATTTGGCTTAAGAAGTATTTTTTCACGAATATCGCCAAATATTGCCGGAATACTACCGATCAGGTCAATGCCTCTCCTGACCGCTTGAATGACCTCATTGCGATCATATTGTTCGCATTTAATGACAGCAACTTTAGATTTTTCCAGCATTATAAATCTTCTTCAGACATTGATTTTTTCAATTTCCGGGTCAATCCTTCCAGAACAAGAACAAATTCGCCACGCGGTTTCTCATTCAAAAAATGCGTGATCATTTCTGATAACGAACCATGCAGGTATTCTTCGTACAATTTTGTCATTTCCCTTCCAATCGCAACCCGTCGTTCACCAAAATAATCCCTTAAATCATTCAGGGTTTTCAATAACCGCATCGGACTTTCAAAAAGAATGATAGTGCGCGGTTCTTGACTCAGTTCCTCCAAACGGGTTTTGCGACCTTTTTTCCGGGGTAGAAATCCTTCAAAAACAAAGCGATCGGTTGCAAATCCCGAAGCAACCAGAGCCGTCAGAATCGATGACGGGCCGGGGATCGGAATAACCGGAATATCCGCTTCAACCGCTTTTTCTATTACACGATAACCAGGATCGCTGATCCCGGGAGTGCCGGCATCGGAAACTAATGCTACCGACTTCCCCGTTTCCATCATATTTATCAGTGTTACACTGCGTCTTTCTTCGACTTCGTCATAATAACTTATCTTACTCGTATGAATGTCAAATGTATTCAGCAATTTCGAAGAATGCCGGGTATCTTCACATGCGATTATATCGACCGATTTTAGTGTCTTAATCGCCCTTGTGGAGATATCTTCCAGATTCCCGATTGGGGTGGAAACAATGTATAGAGTGCCTTTTTTCATGGACTGAATTTAGCAGTTTATAAAAACAAAGGACAGGTAAACTTCCCGTCCTTTGCCTTTGCCTCATAAACGTATTAATGAGCCGCGACCCCCTGCAAAATGACAATTATCAAATAAATTTCCAAATAATATCTATTTAAAGATATGTACAAATTCTCTAATCATCAGTTCTGCTTGACTGACCTTCGATATTATCAGTCAATATCGAACTTTATTCCCTGGGCTAAAGGTAATTCCTTGCCCCAGTTAATCGTATTGGTCTGCCGGCGCATATAGGCTTTCCAGGCATCGGAGCCCGATTCCCGTCCGCCGCCGGTCTCTTTTTCACCGCCGAAAGCGCCGCCGATTTCAGCTCCCGATGTTCCGATATTGACATTGGCAATGCCGCAATCCGACCCGATATGCGACAGGAATTGCTCCTGATAATACATGGATGATGTAAAGATGGCCGAGCTCAATCCCTGAGGCACGTCGTTATGAATTCGAATCGCTTCATCAAAGTCTTCGTATTCAATAATGTACAAAATAGGCGCAAAAGTCTCTTCCTGAACAATATCATAATCATTCCTCGCCTCCATAATGGTCGGCTGAACATAAAATCCGCCTTCAAGACCTTTGACGGTATGAGTATTTCCACCGTACAATAGCTTCGCACCGGCTTTTTTGGCTCTGTCAAGGGCTGTCATCATCAAATCTACGGCGGCCTGGTCGATTACCGGGCCCATTAATATGCCATCATCCAGCGGATTTCCGATAGGCACCTGAGAATAGGCCTTTACGAGACTGTTGACAAACTTCTCTTTGACAGATTTGTGAATAATGATTCTTCGGGTGGAGGTGCAACGCTGACCTGCCGTTCCAACGGCACCGAAAAGAGTCGCCCGGACAGCCATATCCAGATCAGCATCTTCAGTCACGATGATGGCATTATTACCACCCAATTCAAGAATTGTGCGCCCCAGGCGCTTACCGACAGCTTCGCTGATCCGTTTGCCCATCACAGTACTGCCGGTCATACTGATCAGGGATACACGTTTGTCGTTAATCAGTAATTCTCCCACTTCAGAGCCCTTGCCGATTACCAGATTGAAAACGCCTTTCAGATTATATTTATCCACCACCGGAGCGATAATATTCTGAACGGCAATGGCCGTTAATGGCGCCTTGGAGCTGGGTTTCCAGACATTGACATCACCGCAGACGGCGGCAATCAGCGAATTCCAGGCCCAGACCGCCACGGGAAAATTGAAAGCGGTTATGATTCCAATCACACCATAGGGATGATATTGATCGTACATCCTGTGTTTGGGTCGTTCGCTGTGCATGGTAAAGCCGTAGAGCATCCGGCTCTGGCCGACCGCAAAATCAGCAATGTCGATCATCTCCTGAACTTCGCCCATACCTTCCGCCTTGATCTTGCCCATCTCAAGAGTCACCAGTTTACCGAGAGGTTCTTTGTATTTTCGTAAGATTTCACCGATTTCACGAACAATCAATCCCCGTTTCGGCGCCGGAACCATTCGCCAGCTTTCAAAGGCTTTGCGAGCTTCCCGAATCACCGTTTCATAATCTGCCGCATTCGCCTGAATTACTTTCGCAATCGGTTTTCCGTCGATTGGAGAGTAGCTGGTCAGCTCTTTTCCGCTGGTTTTAATCCAACCGTCACTATTACCTAATGACGCACCATAATTGACTTCCTTGATTCCCAATTCTTTTAAGAAATCCATCATTGTTTCACTCTCCTCTTTTAATCTTTTATGCTATAATTATTTAAATCGAAATCTTACTAAAACCGGTAAATGATCGCTTGCATCTCTTGTATAATCATTGTTAACTGTCTGAATTGTTACCGGTGCCAATCGGTCATTAATAAAAATATAATCAATCCGTCTGGCCGGATTAAGTGACGGATAGGTCAGTTGCTCCGGATCTGTGCGGCTGCCAACATCTTCAAAATAGTAGGTTATCTCGCTAATCGGTTTTGTATTGGGCAACAGATTCATATCACCCGCAATGATTACCGGCTCATCCAACCCCCAATCAAGAACATGGTTCAACATTGCTGTCATTTCGGCTGAACTCCCAAGGGAATCTGTGCTTAGATGAGTGGTATAAATATGTAATTTTTTATCATTGACCATTAAAATAGCGTGCAGCATGCCGCGGGGTTCCTGATCGTCGCGATTTGAGAGGATTTTGTTTTCGGCAAAATAAATCGGAAACTTTGATAAAATCGCATTGCCATACCAGCCACCCTGCAATGATAAATTCCGGCCAAAGGTGAATTCCATTCCTAATTCTGCAGCTAATATCCGGGCCTGGTCATCATGATACGTCCGTTCGGTCTGATTGTCAACCTCATTCAGGCAAACCACGTGTGGTGAATAATCCCTAATGATTCGAGCTATCCTGGACAGGCTGTACAGGTCATCGGTTCCGACGCCATGATGGATATTATAGGTCATGATCCGGAATTCAGATGGATATACGATTTTCTTTAACTGATCTTCCGGGTTTTTTCGTAAAACATAATAACCAGCAAAAACGACAGCCGCAAACAGGATTAAAAGGACTAATTTTTTCAAAACCGCTTTAACTCACCTATAAATTTCAGAGTTATGTAATCATTTAAATAAGCAATCGATACTTGCATTTATGCATGTGGAATTTCAGGATTTTTTTTGAAAGAGGCAAAGGCGTTTCTTTCGAAAAATAAATAATTGCACAGCGTTACTTATTCATGATTTGTTACAAATCACGATTCAAAAAAGCTGTTTGTACGGTAGACTAATTATCAATAAATTAGGTTAATCAAGGGAAGGAGTGAACCGTGAAACGTTTATCAGCATTTATTTTATTAGTTTTAATATTCCGACTCGGCTTTGCCGGGATAGGAAATGAGGAATTTCGGGCGACCTGGGTTATCACCTGGGAACACATCAGCGGCTCGTCATCTGCTGAAACCAATAAAGCCCGGGTTCGCAAAATCCTGGACAATCATAAAGCCGCAAACATGAATGCCGTTATATGGCAGGTTCGTCAAGGTGGAACAGCCTATTACACCTCATCCTTTGAACCCTGGGGCTCCTATGCCGGTGGAAGTTATCCGGGCTATGATCCCCTCGCCTACGCCATCGAGGAAGCCCATAAACGGGGTATGGAAGTGCATGCCTGGTTCAACTGTTTTGCGGCCTCCAGCACCGCCCCTGGAACGCCCGCCGCTGAACATCCGGAATGGATCTGCCGCGATCGGTCAGGAAATCCGATGACATCAAGTATCGCTCTATCACCCGGAATGAAGGCCGTCCGGGATTACACAATTGATGTGGCAATGGAAATCGTCAACAATTATGATATCGACGGTTTACATCTGGATTATGTCCGTTGGAATGAGTACTCAAATTCGAAAAAATCAAAAGAATATGCCGCCAAAATCGATCCCACTAAGATGCTTGACGGAATGATTTCCAAAGAACAGATTGAGGATTTGAACAAAAATAAAAGCGGTCGTTATCTGTATGATGTCGATCATCCCTACTCGGCAGGCATTCCCGACAGCATCCCCGGTGTAAAGTTTTCGTCATGGGAAAGTTACTGGCGCTGGTCGGTTACCGAATTTGTTAAAACACTCCATGACTCGATTCAGGCCGTCAAACCCTGGGTCAGGTTATCCGCCGCCGCCCTCGGAAAATACCGTTGGTCCGGCTGGCAGGGTTATGGCTCGGTCTATCAGGATGCCGCTCTATGGTTCAATGAAGGATACATCGATCAATTGACACCAATGCACTATCACTGGACTACTGGCGAAGGATTTTTAGATATGCTAAATGCGCACGATCCGGAATCATGGGATTATTATATTCAACCCGGGATTGCTGCCGGACGTCTTTTCTCAGTCGGTCCCGGTTCCTACATTTTACTGGAAAATAAAATCTGGTATCGGCATAAAGAGATTGTCGAGGCCTGTCGCACCGTCAGTTACGTAGACGGTTTCCAATTCTTCTGTTACGGCAGCTGGAATGGTGCGCTGTACTGGGACGAAGCCGGATCAACAATTTTTAGTAACATGACAAAAATCCGCAGCAATCATCCAAATCCGGAATTGACGGCACCAGGCATAAGTCTGGTAAAAACGGATCCCCTGAAATATGAAATTACGGTAACTCCCGACCCAAGCGCCAACGATGACCAATGGTATGTCATCTATCGTTCCGAAAACCAAACATTTGATTTGGATAATGATGACATTATCGATCTTCACTTTGGGAAAGGCGCCTATACTGTCGTGGACAGTTTTCCGGGAACCCAAAATTATAACGGTAAATATTCTTACGCAGCCACCAGACTCGACCGTTACTGGGCAGAATCCGCTGTTTCCAATTCGGTTCAATCGGACTCTATCCCTTCCTATGCACCAATTGTTATTGCTTCGACGCCCGGTATTAATGATACCATCCCCATTAATGCAGAAATATCGATCCTGTTCTCCAAATCAATTGACACCACGGCGTTCGGTACAAAAATTACCGTTAATCCGGCAATGGATATTAAAAATTTCGACTGGTCGGAAGAAAACAGAAAAGTTGTTTTTAATCTGGAAGGCTATTTACAATTTGCCACAAACTATACTTTGACACTGTTACCGACAATAACCGACATTAACGGAAAATCACTCGACGGCAATGCCGACGGAACTCCGGGGGATCAGTATGTCATTCCTTTCTCAACCTATGATGTGGATGTCAGCGGCCCTCAAATCTTATCCAGTTATCCGGGGCAGGACATCGAATCTCTGGATCTTGACGACGGGATTACTATCGAATTTGACGAACTGCTCGATCCTGCTTCCGTTAATAAAAACACTGTTTCCATGGTTTCCGGCGGTTATAACGTCACCATTGAACCGGTACTGACAACAGAGGATAATAAATCAATACTGAATATTCGCTCCTATTCGCAACTGGTATCCGACGCCATTAATTTAATCACCCTGAATACGGGTGTTACCGATACTCTCGGAAATCCCCTTTCGGAAAATCAGTATGTCGATTTCGTTACGAAAAACTATTATTATTCATCAAAAAATGTATTCGATAATTTTAACACCAATAACGGCTGGGAATCACCGACATTTTCAGGCAGTACTGTCGGAACCGTTGATGGTAACTGTGCTTTTGGTATCACAAAGAATAATTATCTTCCCGCCTCTGAGTTCAATGACACCGACAA
>QNCV01000131.1 GCA_003645845.1 Fidelibacterota bacterium
AAAAAACGCGCCATTATCTCACTCGATCCTCCGGTAGAGTTCGTAGCGGATGCCGATCTCTCCGAATGGGGTCACATCGAACCATTTGTTATGAAACCGGAAACGAACCTCTACACAGGTGAAATTACGGATTCCCTTGATTTCTCTGTCCGCGCTTATGTGGCAATGGATGATTCCTGCCTCTACGTTGCATTTGATGTTTATGACGATCATTTCACCTGGTCTGAAGACGATACGGTGGATTGGTGGGAAGATGAGTGCATCGAGTTCTACTTCGGACTCTACCAACTCGGTGTACCCCATGAATATATGATGTCAGGTGATGAACCGGATTACAGGCTGGTATTTTTACCCAATACCATTCTATGGGGAAGCGGATGGGATATGACCCCCACAGCCGATGATTACATATTTGAGCCCCTCGGATCGTCCGATTATATTATCGAAGCTCGCATTCCTTTTGCCAGCATCTATGATACCGACGATGCTGAATTTACACCGACAAGAGGCATGACCATTCCCTTTGAGATTTTTGCAGCGGATGCCGATATTTCCGATGGGGGAAACGATGCCAGGCTTCAGCTTGGAGACAATGCCGCTCTGAATCCCTGGGGTGAAGGCCCCGATGTCTGGACATTTGCCTGGGTCGGAATGCCAGACTTTGCTTTAGGTGTAAACACTCCCGGCAGCGAGATTCCAAAGCAATATGCCCTTAGAAATAACTATCCAAACCCATTCAACCCGGTAACACATATCCGTTACGAACTACCAAAAGCCGGTGATGTTAATCTAACGGTATACAATATGCTGGGAAAAGAAGTTTACACATTAGTAAATAAAAACCAGGCGCCCGGTGTCTATACTGTCACTTTCAACGGTGACAATTGTTCATCGGGAGTTTATTTCTACCGTCTGAAAACCGGAGATTTTGTACAAACAAAGAAGATGCTTCTGGTTAAGTAACAAGAATCTGTTTAGTGAGGTGGTTTATTAAAGCCACCTCACTTTTACATTCTTTTCTTCACCGGGAGTATAGGAGGGTAAAAGTTTGAGATCAATCCGCAATTTCGCCACTCTGCTGCTCATAGCTCTCAGCTTTCTGGAAGCTGTTGCCCAGACAACCGGAAAAATATCGGGAAAAGTTTATGACGCTGAAACCATGGCAGGCTTGCCAGGTGCAAATGTGATCGTTGTCAACTCATTTTACGGTGCGGCTTGTGATGCAGAGGGGGATTTCTTCATAATCAATATGCCACCGGGAAATTACGAACTTCGTGTATCCATGATCGGCTATACTCAGTCAATTGTAAAAAATGTTGAGGTCTCGGTAAATCGTACGACTCATATTGACGTCCCCATGTCTCTATCAGCGATTGAAATGAATGAAGTGGTTGTAGAAGCTGAGAGAATTAGTATTGAAAAAGATCAAACGGCAAGTATCAGAAACATCTCAGCCGGTCAGATGGAGCTGCTCCCGGTTGAGAATATCGATCAGGTGGTTTCCATGCAGGCTGGCATTGTCAAAGGTCATTTCAGAGGCGGACGTTCTTCAGAAGTCAGCTACCTCCTGGATGGTATTCAAATAACCGAACCCTTTGACAATTCTGGTAAAGTCGTGAATGTGGAAAAGGAAGCCATTCAGGATCTTGAGGTAATAACGGGAACTTTCAACGCCGAGTACGGGCGAGCCATGAGCGGTGTGATAAATGCAGTTACCAAAGACGGAGGCAATCAATTCCATGGCAGCGCCTCTATCGGTTACGGGAATTACTATACAACACATGATGATATTTTCATTGGACTTAAACCGTCTGAATATGACCGGAATCGAGATTATAAGGTAAATCTAAGTGGTCCGATAATTCCTGATCGGTTAACTTTTCTAATTAATGCAAGATTACAGAACAATAAGAATCATCTGAACGGCATCAGGAGATTCGAGCCCGATAATTACAGCGATTTTTCATCGGAGACCCCCTCCGATTGGATTTCCGAACACACCGGAGACAACAAATACGCTTCGTTGAATTATAACTTGAGTCAATCGTTCATGGCAAAATTATCCTCCGCCTTAACAAAAAAAACGCATCTCTCTTTAATGTATCACAACAACGGGGACGAATGGCAAAATTACAGCCACACCTGGAAATACAATCCCGACGGAAAAGCGATTTCCCATTCAAAGAGCGATTTTATTGCATTACAGCTTAATAATATCTTCTCCCAATCCGCTTTCTTCGATTTAAAACTAAGTTACCTGAATAATTTCGATGGTTGGTATGTGGCGAAAGATCCCCTCTCCCCTGTTTACGTCCATGACGCGTACCTTTCAAACGCAGGAACATGGTTTTATACAGGCGGACAAGAAAAAGGGCATAGTAAAAGATGGTCCGAGAACCGGAGTGTGAAATGGGACCTGACATGGCAAATTAATAAAAAGCACATGATCAAAACAGGATTTCTCTATGTTAATTATCGATTGGAAAACAGGTGGTATGAGATCCAGAATGCCTACGATATGCGTTCAGAGCCGGAAGAGAGCTATTATATCGATCCTGAAACGGGTCACAGAGTTTATCCATATTATGAACCGTTTATCTTTACGGATACCACATCCATTTATTCCGATGAATATGTTGTAAAGCCCTATGAATTTTCCGCCTATATTCAGGACAAGCTTGAGCATAAGGAGATTGTCTTAAACTACGGGCTAAGACTTGATTATTTTGATCCCAATACAGTCTACCCTTCACAATTAAGAAATCCTTCCAATCAGTTAAGTTTCCCCGATTATCCCGAGAGGATGTCCCGGTATCCTGAAGCTTCGCCCAAATACCAGATCAGTCCGCGCCTGGGTTTAGCTTATCAGCTGGGCAACACGGCAGTCCTGCATTTCAGTTACGGGCATTTTCTTCAAATGCCTCCCATGTATGCCCTATACCAAAACAGAAAATTTGTTGTGGCTCCTCAGGATTACTATACGACGATGGGGAACCCACAGTTAAAGGCACAAAAAACGGTGCAATATGAAGCGGGGGTCTGGCAGGAGTTAGCAGATAACCTTAACCTTGAGGTTGCTGTTTATTACAAAGATATCTTTGAATTACTGAGTACAAAGATTATTACAACTTACAATCAGATACAATACGGTCTCTATTCCAACAAAGATTATGGCAACGTGAAAGGGCTTGAAATTAAACTTGATTATATGTCCGGGAGCCTTTCCGCTTTTCTGAATTACACCCTGCAATATTCCCGCGGAAATGCGGACAATCCTACACAGAATTTCACCCGTGCGGGTGACGCGCTTGATCCGATTACCAATTTGATTCCCATGAGCTGGGATCAGAGACATACGTTGAATGCTACAGTTGCCTATAATATAAAGAACCTTAGTATGAGTCTGACGGGTTATTACGATTCCGGAACTCCTTTCAACTGGCAACCCCTTTCCACAAGCCGCCTGGCAGACCAGAATTTCCTTCCAAACAACGAATACATGCCGGCAAGCTTCTCAGTAGATATGAATGCTTCCTATTCATGGAGAGTTTTTAAAGGCATTGGAGCAAAACTGATTTTTCAGACATACAACCTTCTGGACCAGCTTAATGACTCCTGGGTAGATAGCCAGACGGGTCGAGCGTACACAGCAATTGTCAGAGAGTCCGATCTTTCATCGTTTCACTCTGATTTTACGAATTATTATGATACGATACATGATCCTTCCATGTACACTCCCCCCCGATTTGTGAAAATCAGCCTTGAATTAAATTTTTAAAAAGGATATGAGGTAAGACTACCGTGAACAAAAAGCAGTTATTGATTCTTTATTTATGTGTCTTGTCGATTGGCTTTCAGCTTTTCGGACAGGGAAGAAAATATGAGGGGCCCGATGATCCTGCAGGTGATATTGCCGCGGAACGTGACGGTTATATGACGGGCAACCGGGTTAAACTCTTTTTCAGAAACACCACAGAACTCTCGGACTGGCCCCTGGAAGATGCTTCACTCTGGCCAAATACTTTCGAAGGAACCAGGACCCTGGACGGAATCGGTTTGCTGGTCGGGGCAAGAGTATATCTGAGACAGGATACAATCCCGGTGGAGGACCCTTTAAATTACACCGGCACAGACCCACTGGATACTCTTTATTATTGTCAGACGAGTTACCGCCAGGGAATGGATACAAATCCCACAGGTGATGTTGAGTGGGGATTTTATCCGGTATTCGGATATTTCAACGAGGAGAGTGAACATCCGGCAATGAGCAACCGCCCTGAATCGTGGCCTCCCGGGGGATGGCCGGCGCCCGAAGGTGCGTTAAAGTGGCCCGGCGAATGGGACGGTCGCTTCGGAAGAGGAATAATTTATGCAGACCTGGAGACATATTTCGTTGTAAACGATGCTCAGGATCAGGAGTATCTCGGTTTTGAAGACAAAGTTAAATATTACCCCCGATCCAGTCTGAAAATAGGCGACAAGAGACCACAGGTAACAATCCAGAAAGGTATGCCCTGGGGGGGGCTCGGATTGCGTGTCGAACAGAGAGGATTTCAGTGGAACAATCCTCAGGCAAAGGACGCAATTTTCTGGGAATACGAAATAGCAAACATCTCTAATTATAATCTTCCCGAAGTGGTATTCGGTTACTGGGTAGATACCTGGATAGGCGGGGAGTATGACAGCGATGATCTCGGTTTTTTTGATACGCAGATTGATATGGCATACTGCTGGGATAAAGACGGCGTCGGCTTGGGAGGCAGAGTCCCGGGGACTCTGGGCTTTGCCTATCTTGAAAGCCCCGGGTTGCCTTATAATGGTATTGATGACGATGAAGACGGGTTGACCGACGAAGCCAGAGATAATGAAGCTAAAAATTTATTGGGTCCCACGGAAGGAATTACAGATTTGCAAAAATTCCTCGATTTTTACCGAATCTCAGAGGAAGACCTCCGCGAGCATTGGGATGCAGACGAAGACCAGGATTGGGATGACGGTGTGGACCTGAATGGTGATGGCAACTACTATACGCTATCAGAAGATGGCACCTATTATCTCGATCCGGGCGAGGATCCCGGTGACGATGTAGGACTCGATGGCGTCGGCCCCGGAGAACTGAATTATTATGGACCGGACGAAGGCGAGGGAAATCATAAACCCGATTATGTTCAAGGATTGGGTTGCGAACCGGATTTTAACGCCACCGATGTCTCAGAATCAGACATGGTGGGACTCACCTCATTCAGGATGTTTAACATTCCCAACGAAAATTCCAGCTATCACTGGCCCAAGGGAGACCGCTCCATGTGGGAACTTTTAGGCAGACACACTTTGATTGAGTGGTCCGGTGGTTTGGCAAATCTGATCCTTACCTTTGCCTCGGGTCCTTTTCCCCTATTTCAGGGACACGAGGAGAGAATTTCCATGGCGGAATTGCACAGCTACGACCCCTTGAGCGGTTTGAATAGTTCGGAACACTCCGCTCCTTCACTTTTCGAAAAAAAGAGAATTGTCCAGGTAATCTACGAGAAGGATTATCGCTTTGCACAGCCTCCTTTGATGCCCACACTGACGGCCACGCCGGGAGATGGAAAAGTTATTCTAACATGGGACAATGTGGCTGATAAAAAAACTCGCGACCCCTTCATGGGCAATATCAACGATTTTGAAGGTTATAAACTCTACAAGGCAACCGATAAACTGTTTTCCGACGCCCTTCAGATTACCAATGGCAAAGGAGTGCTGACAGGTTTAAAACCGGTATTTCAGTGTGATATTGCGGATGGAATATCCGGTTATGCGGATTATGCCCCTGTGGACGGCGCCCTCTATTTCCTCGGCGATGAGACCGGAATTGTACACCACTACATTGATACGGAAGTTCAGAACGGAAGAACGTACTATTATGCTCTCGTCGCTTATGATTATGGTTCCGAAGAACTGGGGATTGCGCCGTCTGAAAATAAGATTGTCATCGACCTGGATGAACTGGAAAATATCCGTTTCTCCGGGAAGAATGTTCAGATAGCCACTCCGCGGCAGAATGCTCTGGGATACATAGAACCGCATGCGGATATTGATGACAGCAGCCATGTATTGGGTTCAGGAAACATCTCTCCGGTTGTTCTGGCTCAAAATGCCATTCAGCCTGATCACAGGTACATGATCGGATTCGATATCGATTCTGTCTATGTCGTCCCTGACTACCCCCACGGCCTGCTATATACAACAAGTCATCTTTTCGTCTATGATATAACTGGCGGCGACACGAATCAGGTTTACAGCGAGACTCCGTCAGACCACGTTGAAGGCAACATCCTGAAAAATGATACGCTCAATTACTATTATTTCAATGATTACAGGAGTTGGTCCACAGATGTTTTCGATGGAATAAGACTGGAAGCTTCTACCCCAATCAAATTTGCCCAGCTTGATTGGGCTAATTCCGGTTGGTTAAAAGGAAACGGCAGGATGACAGTGTTAACCACGCCGGAGGAAACCCAATATTTCCCCTGGGATTATGAAATTGTGTTCACTGATAATGACTCATCTCATGTAAGCGAGGTTTCAGTTACTTCAGCCATCAGAGATGAAAACGGAAAATCCCGCCTGTCAAATCTGTTGAAGTACCAGGCTTTTCCATTCTATGTGATAAACACGAGTTTCACCGATAACGATGGAAACTATGAGATTATGGAGTTGATGGCCCAGGATGTTGATGGCGATGGCGCCTATAATCCTCTCTATGACAGGGTTTTTGTAGGAGCCGTTAACAACAGGGGCAGATGGGCCGGAACAGTGTTTATTCTGGACTTCAGCGCGGCTCAAAGCGAGGAAGACCTTCCACAACCCGGAGATATATATCGTATCACTTTCAACAGACCATTTTATAAGACCGATGCGCTTTTCTTTAATATAACTCCTGCCGACAAGGCGGATGATAAAGTAATTAAAAGCGAATTGAACAAGATCACAGTTGTTCCCAACCCCTATATAGCAACCAATTCCATGGAAAAATCTTTCCTTAACACCCAGCTAAATCAGGATCGCAGCCTGATGTTCACAAACATCCCCGCCGATTGTAAAATAACAATATTCTCTTCAAGCGGAGTTCTGGTGGATCGCATAACCGTGAACAATGAACCCGGAAATGGTATCATTCACTGGGATCTGGTCAGCAAGGAGGGATTGGATATTGCA
>QNCV01000132.1 GCA_003645845.1 Fidelibacterota bacterium
AACTTGATCCCCACCTCCGTAAAAAGAATCGGACGGACTGAGAATTACGATTCCGCATTAGTATGATCCCGCCCTTGCCACCAGCTTAAAATACTCACCTGTAAACCGGCGGCAAAAAAATTTTTTTTACTTGACGGACAGTATTTACTTCCCATAATACATCGAACCAAAATAAAAAAACCCGCGGATTTCCGCAGGGTTTATTTTTTCAAAATGACTTGGATCTAAAGGGTTTCAACGATCAACTTGACCTCAAATTCCCGGATTTCACCGGGTTTTAAATCCACAAGAATCATGGGAACAATTACCGAACTCTGATACACCCGCTCGAATCCGGCCTCCGAAAGAGAGACGGTTTCCACGGGAAAATACCAGAATTCATCGGATTCGGCTTTCACGGTTATCCGAAATTTATCCCATTCATTTACCACCGCCATTGAGCAAACATTTTTCAATGTACCAAAGCTTTTTAGGGCGCTCTGTTTCAGTTTATTACCATCGGCCATATAATAGCGGTCAGGTGCATTGCCGCCCAGCATGGCAAAATTGAATTCCGTTCCAAAGCGAAAACGATTATCTCTCTCACCTCTATTTTTCAGTCGATAGCTGATTTTTACCGACGACTGACCAAATTGTAAGGTTTTCTCAATTCCAAAGTGCTGCCAGTTGACCCAGCCGTCTTTTTCGAAACGGATTGTCTTACTTTTTTCATCAATCGAATAACGGTAACGACCCTGGATAAAATCACTGTTTTCAAAATAATCACTGTTACGGAATTCATCAAAACTGACATCCGGGTTGATGATGTGGTCCAGCAGATTTTTCCGGGGATACCTGTCGTATTTCAGATAATTTTCCAGGCCCTCTTCCTTGGCCATAACATTATCATGAATCGAGCCGTTGGCAGTTCCGGAATGTGCTTCGGTAACGCGGCGATGATAGGTTTCCCGGTAGCGCTTCAGACTGTTCAGAACATTATAGGCTTTATCCAGCAGCGACAATTCCGTCATCATTGCGCCCCGATGAGGCGCCAGAACAATCTTTAGATTGTCAGACGTGATCAGAATTTCCGGATCACCGTCGATATCAATGTCAATTTCCTGAACCGAAAAACCCGTCCGGTTTTCAATCTTATTCAAAAGTCGTTCGCTTTTGAGCAGTTCGATATATAGGGCGTGCCGCAAATGAGGCAGATACAGGCCGCCGAAAATTCCATGCCAGTAGGCACAGTTACAAGTGCCGCGCCAAAGGTGTTCGCGGGCGGTAGCCAACAACTTCTTCTGTGAATCACTCAGTTTGGCTTTTTCAAGAGCGTGATAGCGATTCGACAGATATTGCATTTTCTTCTGAATCCAGTTGGCCTCATCGTATTTGAACAGAAAGTTTCGCCAGATACCACCTTTAATAAACGGCTTGACTTCGTCGCTGCGTTCCTGGCTTTCAAACTCTTTAATCAGATCATCGAACTTTTCGCCGGCTTCCCAGGGAAGCGACCATTCACTCATCTCAAAATAGGACGCCGTCGGCAGATAGACGCGGCCTTTTGGAGAATGTTCTTCGTAATACTCGGCAAAGGTTCTCGTCTTCAGCCAGTCGCTGTTTTCTTCCAGTCTCTTCAGAAATTCACGCAGCCAGCCGTTTTCGAAGACCGTCTCATACGTTCCGGGCCAGACGCCGAACTTTTCACCGTCATCGGCCATGACGATTGCATTCCCGCCTTCATCCGAGACAAACCGTCGCAGATAATCAACCGTTTCCTGAGGATCTTTAAAAGGAATCGCATAGCGCAATTTCTGGCTGATGGGAAAAATCGATAAGCCATAGCCCTGTTCTTCGGTGATGAAGTGCCCCGTAAGGTCTTTTTCCATTTTACCGGTTCCCAGGAAATGATAATCATCAACGGTGATATACTTTATCCCGGCTTCGGCTATAGGTTTCGCCAGGGATGGTTCCCAGACCCGTTCGGTCAGCCACAGTCCTTTGGCTTCGTAGTTAAAGCGGTCTCGGATATAGTCATTCATCATCCGAATCTGACCAACCTTATCCACATCGGGAATCACTGCCAGGACCGGTTCGAAAAAACCGCCGCTGAGAATTTCAACATTACCGCGTTTGACCAGATCTGCGATACGGTCGAGATATTCCGGATGCGCCTTTTCGAGCCATTCCAGGAGACAGCCGCTGAAGTGAAACGTGAGCGCTATGCCCGGAAAATCCTCGGCCACCTCCACAAAGGGTAAATAGCTATGCCGGTAGGCATGCTCGATAACGAAATCGAAATTACCTACCGGCTGATGATCGTGTATTCCAAAAATAAAATTAACTGTTTTCAATCATGGACCCGCTTACATCTTATCAATCAGCATTTGAGTAAGGTCCACAACGCGGCAGGTATAGCCATATTCATTATCGTACCAACCGGAAATTTTGACCATACCGTCCGGAAGGACCCGGGTCATCTTGGAATCAAAGGTCACCGAATAGGGTTCACCAATTACATCGCTGGAAACTAATTCGTCTTCCGTGTAATTCATAATGCCTTTCAGCGGACCTTCGGCGGCTTTCTTCATAGCAGCATTAATCTCTTCAACAGTCGCCGGTTTTTCCAGTTCCAGGACCAATTCGGTCAATGAACCGTCCGGAGTGGGTACGCGGTAGGCTACACCGTCCATTTTGCCTTTCACCTGAGGAATGACTTTGCCGATGGCTTTCGCGGCGCCGGTGGTTGTCGGAATGACCGACATGGCCGCGGCACGGGCTCTGCGAAGATCCTTGTGCGGTGCATCCAGTAAATTCTGGTCCATTGTATAGGCATGAATCGTCAGCAAAAAGCCTTGTTTGATGCCCCAGTTGTCAACGATGACTTTCGCCATTGGCGCCGCACAGTTGGTGGTACAGGAAGCGTTCGATACAATCTCTTCAGTGCCTTTCAAATCTTCGGGATTGACTCCCAGAACGATAGTCGCATCGATTTCATCTTTAGCGGGAACGGTCAGGACGACTTTTTTAGCGCCGGCAGCAAGATGCGCGGCGATCTGAGCGCGTTTGCGGAAAACACCGGTGGATTCAATCACAATATCGACACCCAGTTCCTTCCAGGGCAATTTTGCCGGATCCTTTTCGGCGTAAACGGGAATCCGTTTGCCATCGACTACAAGAACGTTGCCGTCGACTTCGACCGTTCCGGGAAACTTACGATGAACCGAATCATGTTTCAACAAGGCGCCGAGAGTCTTGGCATCGGTCAGATCGTTGATTGCAACGATGTCCCAACTCTTTCCCAATTCTTTCGATGCACGGATAAAAGCCCTTCCTATTCGTCCAAAGCCATTAATAGCTATTTTAGTCGCCATTTTTAACTCCTTTAGTTTTGATTTTCATTTATTCCAAATTCCTTTTTTCCCAGTAACTCCGTCGTGAGTCACCGGTGCGAATTTAGGTTTTTCCGCCAACTTTTACAAGTAAATCCGTCAACTGGACAAAACATTAAATATCGAAATACCCAAATCCAAAAGCACCTGACAGCGGCTGGGCGCTCTGATAAAAGGTACAGTTTTTTCAATATATTGCAAAGCCACATCCCTTGATCTGATTAATGCATCTGAAATTTTTAACTGCTTTGACAATAACGGTTCATAAAACGTTCTAAAAACATACAACATCCCAAAGTGGGGAGTGCATTTTCATTTTGCCAATAACCACTATTTATGAAACACTACTCTAAACAGAATCTATTGAAAAATAGACAGTTTTAGGGCCAATACGAAACCGGCCAGTTCACCAAATCCCTTTGGACGATCCTCGATTAGCCCCCGCATCAAAAAGAAGCCCTGACAAGCAGCGATCCATCCTCCGCTGTTACCACATGGTTTATACAACCCTGTCCGGCGTAATCCCTGAATAATGTCAAGGGGCGCGAAAAAGTGTACCACTTTAGATCCCTGATTTTTTCATATTAATGAGTTCCATTTCCGAGATGCAGCGGGCGATCCGATATTTCCGTAAAATGGTTCCAGTTTACCAGGACGAAGATATTTGTTACGCTGTAAAAAGTCTATTCGGGTTCTCCGGATATTTCATGATCGTGTTGCAATGAATATCTAACTCCCGGGCTATCTTCTGATCTGAATAACCCTGCCGTTTAAGTGTGTGAATATCCAAAATCCCCTCTCTCATCAGAGAATTTTCGATCAGTGTCAACATGAGCGCCTCTTTCTATTGATACCTTCTTACTCTTATCACATAACAAGGTTACCAATATTCGAGACAATATATTCATAGTTTTCTAATCAATCCTCATCTGAAATTTTGGTACAATTTAATACGACCAGCTATACTTGACTAAATTTTACTAATGAAGGAATATTTATTTAATATCTCGTGAGCTGATTAAGTCTATTCCGGTATCCGCAATATTTTTAATTAAAATATCACCCATTTTTACCGGACTTTTGACCGCAATCCGGTTGACCTCCTGCATACACTGGAAGATTTTATCTTTCGGAATGGCTTCCGCTGTGCGCACGGGAAGACGTTTGTGGGTTGAATTAACCACCCGGACTGTAGATGTCAGAATCCGGCGCGGGTCGGTCAGTTCGGCCAGGGCGTAACTGATGCCCCGTTTACAGGAGTAACCTTCAATGCGGTAACCGCCTTTTGCGTTTTTATCCCGATGGGCGGTCAAATGGCAACCGATCGGACAGGCTGTGCAGATGATTTCCTTAGACTGCATAACGAGTTTTCTCCCCCTGAACATTCAGGGAAATCTTTTTGGGTTGGGCGTTTTTCATCAGCTGTGAATCAATCCGGATGCGTTCCATCTCACCGGGCGCCAGATGCCGGCGCTTGACCTCTTTGATGGTTTTTCCGTCGGCTTTAACGGAGATTTTTGCGTTCTGGTAAACGCTGTTGACGCGCAACAGCAGGTCCAGTGAGCCGTTCAGGTTGTCAATCCGGATGGACTGCGGGATCACATAACTTACACCGGCGTCGGGAACCACCGGAACCGCCGGCAGGTTTTCATTGATTTCTTCAAAAATGTAATGGGCTGCGCTTGCTCCGGCCCGGCGGGCTTCTTCGGTCACAAAATCCACCAGATCATGCACATGTACTACATTGCCGCAGGCAAATATTCCTTCAATGCTGGTTTCCATGGCCTCATTGACCAGGGGACCGCTGGTTTTGGGATCGATCTGAATATTAGCTTGGTATGACAGCTCGTTTTCCGGAATCAGACCGACGGATAACAGAAGTGTGTCACACTCGTAAAATTTTTCCGTCTCCGGGATGGGTTTCAGATTATCATCAACTTTGGCAATACTCACTCCCTCAACCCGGTCTTTGCCCCGGATGTTAGTCACAGTATGACTCAGCAGCAGGGGGATGTCATAATCATGCAGACATTGCACGATATTGCGGGTCAGGCCGCTGGAGTAGGGCATCAGTTCGGCCACCGCCAGTACCTTGGCACCTTCGAGGGTCAAGCGTCGCGCCATGATCAGGCCGATATCGCCGGAGCCCAGAATCACGACCCGCCGACCGACCATATAGCCCTCGATATTGATAAACCGCTGAGCGGTGCCGGCGGTGAAGATTCCTGCCGGCCGGGCGCCCGGAATCCGGATAGCGCCCCGGGTGCGTTCCCGGCAGCCCATTGCCAGAATGATAGCGCCGGCCGCGATAGTGATCAGGCCTTCCTGACGGCTGACGGCGGTTACGGTTTTTATCTCGGAGATATTGATAACCATGGTGTCGGTTTTATATTCAATGCCCATCTCCGCCAGTTCATTGATAAAACGCTGGGCGTATTCGGGCCCGGTCAGCTCTTCCTTAAATATATGCAGACCGAATCCATTATGAATACACTGCTGCAGAATTCCGCCCAGTTCTATATCCCGTTCCAGTATGATGATGTCCCTGACCCCGTTTTTTCGGGCTTCGATGGCGGCCGCCAGTCCCGCCGGTCCGCCGCCGATTACAACTAAATCATATTCCTGCATCTGTTTTCCCCGGTTCGCTATGCGATAGTTGCTTCTTCATATTCAACAACGCTGTTGGTTTTGGTTGTGCCGGTAATGATTTGAGAACCCGGCCGGTCTTTTAAAATTGATGCCATGTCCCGGTTGAGTTCCCGGGCCAGAATTTCCATCACCCGCGGCATGCAGAACCCACCCTGACAGCGGCCCATTCCGGGGCGGACCCGCCGTTTGATACCGTCAACGGTGGTGGCGCCGGCGTTGCGATGGATGGCGTCAACAATTTCCCCTTCGGTAATGTTTTCGCAGCGACAGACTATTCTGGCGTAACGGGGGTCAATGTTGATTAATGCCGTCTTCTCGGCGTTGCTTAATTCGGCAAAGTGATAGGCCTTGCGCCGGTGGGCGATGAAATCTGTGTTTGGCTTCAGAGACGGCAGAATTCCATCAACCAGTTCCACGACCAATTCAGCAATGGCCGGGGACGCCGAAAGTCCTGGTGATTTGATGCCAGCTACATTGATAAACCCTTTCACATCGGGCGATTCAGCGATGATAAAATCACCGGTATCCGGCTCGGCCCGTAATCCGGCGAATATATTGATTGTTTTGTGAAAAGGAATGTTTTGAAAGCTTCTCAGACCTTTTTGCCTGACATAGTCCAGACCGGCGGCCGTGGTTTCGATTGCTTCGTCATCGGGAACAGAATCGGAGTTCGGTCCCACCAGCACATTCCCATGCACGGTGGGCGTGATCAGTACGCCTTTACCCAGTTTGCCGGGGGGCTGAAACACGACATGGTGAACCATGCCGCTGGCCGTTTTATCCAGCACGTAGTATTCTCCCCGCCGCGGGATAATTTTAAAGGCAGGACGGGCAATCATATCGTTGATCTTGGCCGCCTGAACGCCGGCGGCATTGATGATGATTTTAGAGCGAAAAACCGATGTGGCGGTTTTCACCGTGAAGACGGAATTTTCTTTGTGAATGGATTGAACGACGCTGTTCAGGAACAGCTTAACGCCGTTGTCCATTGCGTTTTCCGCCAGGGCGATGGCCAGTTCCCAGGGACTGATAATGCCGGCGGTTTTTGCATAGAGTGCGCCGGTTGCCGCGGGGTTGATTTGCGGTTCGAAATTACGTAATTGTTCCTGGTTGATCAGTTCCATACCCGTAATGTCGTTTTGGATACCGCGATCGTAA
>QNCV01000133.1 GCA_003645845.1 Fidelibacterota bacterium
CCGCTTCGGAAATTCGGAAACGGTCGCCGCCCATATCATCAAAGCCGATGTTCTGATGATTGTCTCGGCGACGGATCATATCGTCAATCCGATTCCGGCACAGCGTTTTGCCGAAATTCTGGGATGTGACATTGTGGTTCTTGAAAATAATTGCGGACATCTGGCGATTGGCTGTGAAATGGAGCGCTGCAGTCAGATTGTGAAGGAATTTTTCAAACGTGAAATCAGTGATTGAATTTATGCAAAAATTAAAAGCTCTATTGAACCGGAATCGCCGAATCCTGCTCGCCCTGATCATCCTGACGCCGATAGGTTTCTACTCAAAATTATATGACGGTTATTTACATTTTTGGGTAAACAACTCCCTGGGCGGAGTTTTCTATGAAATGTTCTGGTGTCTTGTGCTCGCATTGTTTTTTAAAAAACTATCGCCTTTTCAAATCTCTCTCAGTGTGTTGCTGGCAACGTGCATGCTGGAGTTTCTCCAGCTCTGGCACCCGGCATTTTTGGAATTGTTGCGGCACAATTATATCGGGATAACGATCCTGGGAAATACTTTTACCTGGAGTGATTTTCCGTATTATTTCATAGGATCATTTTTGGGCTATTTACTGATTTTAAAAGTTAAATCGGTACCTGTTACCGGCAAAAATTCTAACGTTTAATTTCCCGTAAAAATTCTTCCACCTCCGGAATTCCGCCCTGATAGATCAGATAACCGTTGTAAGGTTCCCTCTCGGTAATCTCACCGGCGATGGGCGTCAGCATGATCTCTTTGACCTTATCCAGGTCGTCGGTTTGTCCCAGCGCCCAGCCGAGTTTGACATAGGCAACTTCGGGCAGCATGTTGGCGGCCGGAATGACGCCCAGCTGCATCATTTCCCGCCCGGTTTCGTACACATACATCTGGACATAACCCCAGAGGGTCTGAACGGTCATATAAACGGCAATACCCCTGTCCCGCGCCCGTTTCAGGGCCGGATAGACCGGCTTATTGACATGTCCCAAGCCGGTTCCCGCAATGACAATTCCACGATAACCATTATCAATCAGCGAATCGATGATGTCGGGTTTCATATTGGGATAGTAATAGACGATGGATACCTTTTCTTCGAAAGCGGTATTGATCGTGACGTTTTTATCATTGCGGCGTTTTTTGTAATCACTCCGGAGGGGCGTAATCTTTTCCCGATCCACCATGGCCAGGGGAATGTCGCTGATTGTCCGGAATGTGGAGCGGTAGGAAGAGTGCATTTTGCGGACACGCGTCCCGCGATGCAGCAGACCGTACTGGTCCGATGTCGGCCCGAACATACACACCATAACTTCGGCAATATCGCTCTTTGCGGCCGTATTGACGGCGTGAATCAGGTTCAACGCAGCGTCCGATGACGGCCGGTCGGAAGATCGCTGTGAACCGACCATGACAATCGGCACCGGTGAATTCTGAACCATAAAAGATAAAATTGCCGCGGTATGATGCATAACGTCGGTGCCGTGACCAATGACGATTCCGTGAACGCCTTTCCTGATCTCTTCTCCAATGGCTTTAGCAGTCCCGATCCATTGTTCCGGGCCCATGTTTTCGCTGAAGACACCGTAAAGTTTTTCGGTTTCAAGGTTGCAATAGTCCGCCAATTCGGGTACGGAACCGTACAATTCGCCCGGTGAAAAAGCCGGAATCACGGCGCCGGTGCGGTAATCCAGACGGCTGGCGATAGTGCCGCCCGTTCCAAGTAGTTTGACATTTGGTTTCTTTGCGTCGTAAGGGAATTCTTTTTCCGGGATTTTATAGTGGGCCTCTTTCCGTGCAACTTCCCTGATTGACTGAATTGTCCTGACATTGATACCGACATTATATCCATTCCGCAATTTCAAAACGATATGTTTGGCGTCCGACGTTTCCGATCGGGGCAGAATAATTCCTTTAAAACCGCCTTGTTCGGTCTCAAGCTCCACGTCGCTCCAAACCCGGACGTGATTGTCTTTCAACACCTGAAGAGCCGGATCACGATAACCCTTATAAATATCACTCATACCGACTCCTTTTCATTTTGGATGTATTGGCGAACTTTTTCCAGCACCATGACAGCCGGAATATGTCCCCGGCATTTGTCCATAACCAATCCCATCAGATAGCGAATACGCTTACCGGTATCTTCAATTTCCCTTATCTCTTCATTGAGTGATCCCCGGATGATTCGGTCAATGTCAGATAACTTCAGCTTGGGCGGGGAATACCGTCCCAGTAAAGTATCGATTCCGAGGCCGGGCACTTTCAGAAATTCTGTCATTAGCCGGTCACCGATTTCGAGAATTGCGGGATTCGTTTTTGCTGTCTCAAAAAATGCCAGCCATACGTCTTCAGTAATATAACCGAGATTGAGTCCCTGTCTTTTCCAGTGTCTGGTCTTTTCAAACATTAAACCGCTTACCCTGGATACTGGAAGTTTTTTATCTTTAATGATTTTATCAAACAGTTTTGCAAGAGGAGACGACATTATTATTTGATGAAGATGCTCTGGCACCCTTGTTTTTTTATAGCGTTTTTCCCGTTCCCAGGGCGGCTCGGGGTTGTTCTTGACTAATTCTCTTACCCGCTCGGCTGTCATTTCCAAAGGCGGCAGATCGGTGTCGGGGTACATGCGTTCCGGTCCCGGCAAAATGCGTTCAAAGCCGTTGGTGCCGTCGGCCAGCGCCTGGCGGGTTTCACTGGGAACGCCGATTGTGGCTTCTCTTGCGCGGATGATGATTTCTTTCACAGCAGTGTTTACATCCTGTTCATTGCCCCAAACTAAAACCAGAGCGTCATGGGAATTGGCTTTAACCATCCGGCGAATCTTCTTCCAGGCAAAACTGCTGATGGTTTCTTCGGTGCTTTCGGATGTCAGAATATTGGGAATCCGGGTCAGGCAGGCGATGACGCGCACACGGTCGGCGATTTCCTTAGAGAAAACTTTGCCGGTCTGGGTCGGCGTACTCAATATGCCGCGAAAGCCTTTGAGATTGACACAATATACTTTTTCGCCATGTTTGATAGCCCAGGCAATCGGCGCCCAGGAACTTTGAGTAAGGTGATTGGTCACCTCTTTGGATACCGCCTGAAAACTCTTCTCTGTGATTCCCCGCTTTTTTAATTCAGCGCGGATTTGCAGCAATGCATACTGGCGCATGGCCTCGTTATAGATCAGCAAAGGAATGAGTGGAATACGGGGAACGCCTTTGATTTCGATGCGGGTTCCGCCGGTTATGCTGACATTGACATCCTGACGGGCGGCACCGATACCGGTTCGGACTTTGCCGGTGCTGCGAACAAGCCAGCGCAGAATGTTGGCAACATCGGCGACTGCCTGAGGGGTGTGGAGAACCGGCTCTGTAACGGTTTCGATCAACGGCATACCAAGGCGATCGGTCAGGTAAATTCGTTCGTGGCCAATGTCAGAAACTTCCCGGCAGGCATCTTCTTCCAAACCGAGCTGGATCAGACCGATTTTGCGACCTTTATAGGGAATCCAGCCGTCAACGCCAACGATGGTCGTGCGCTGAAAGCCGGTGGGGATACTGCCGTCGAGATACTGCTTACGGGCAATGTGAATTTCGTTGACCAGTTTGTAATTCATCAGCATAGCAATCTGAAAGGCGATGTCCAGGGCCTGGGAATTGATTTCAAAAGGCGGTGTGTCGTCCATTTCGTAGGTGCAGACAGTCTCATGATTGATGCGGTAAATGATATTCTTTTTGGTTTTAAACTCCATCAGGGCGGTGCCGTCGTATTCGCCAAGCTCGGAAAGTGTCGGACGCATGTGGCGCAGGATTTCGGCATCGTATTGCTCGGAATAACGACCGGCAGGGCAGCGGCAGAAGAGCTTCTTTTCAGTCAGTAACTGCTGATGGATTTCCAGGCCGGCTTTCAGGCCCAGCTCCCGGTAATCTTCCGGGGTCATTTCAGAAAAGGGTTTCAGGAATTCGGGTGTCATTGGATCATCCTCTGTAACGTGAATGTATCGGAAAGGGGTACCGCTTTTTGTACCCAATTCACATTTATATAATGAAAGATTTTCATTCGCCTAAAATTAATAATTAAAGCCCGAATTTCAAGCGGAATTGTGAGCGGAAGCAAAATTGTGGAATTATAGATGAAAATAAACAGGGGGGATAGCCCGGAGCATGAGTTCCCGGACACCTGAGAATGTATCAATGTTTAAATAATTCGGATTTATCGTATAAAATCAATTCTCTGAAATCTTGAATCATTGTCAATCATAGAAACCATATTGAGCGTCAAGCTTATCAATGATTGCCATTAATACCTCGGCATAATTGTCATACTGATGACCGTTCAGGGTCCAAGTGGATGAATCATTTTCATCAATTATAACAGCCGGGTCCAAAGCGAGAATATGGTTATATGAATTCTGAAAATCTCCCGTATGGAAATATGCCATCGCTAAAATTAAATGCATATCGAGATAATTAATTTCCGAGGCGTATTGAAACACATAATCGGGATTTTGTGTAAGGACATACTCCGCTTCCGAAATTGCCTCTGTAAATTCATCGCTTGAGACATATACAGCGGCTAAACCGGCATGTGGATCTAACTCTATATAGCCTTTATCAATTGAAGTGGTAAAATCGATCTCGGCATTTTCTAAATCGTTTAAAAGTAAATAACACCATCCCCTTCCATTATATGCCTCACTGTTACCAGGATCCATCGAGATAACTGATTCGAATTTGGAATAAGCCATATCGTAATTTGTCATCTCAAAATATTCCCAGGCGCTCTGCAGAGCTTTTTCTGAATCCGGAGTCGGGTCATTAAACCAGGAAGAGCAGGCCGAACACAGCACAATTAATGACAATCCCAAAATTAACATCACAGTCTTTATTTTCACTTCAGCAGTACCATTTTTTTAGTTTTCAAATGATGACCATAACTTAATACATAGAAATATATTCCGCTGGCAATGTCATTACCCGAATTGTTAAGACTACTCCAGTAAATAGAATAATATCCGGGAACCATCGTTCGATTTACTATGGTTGCAACTCGTTGACCAAGAATGTTGTACACAATCAGGCTGGTCTGTGCCTCAAATTTACCATCTGATAATTCAGGCAATTCAAATTGAAATGTGGTCATATTATTAAAAGGATTGGGATAGTTCTGATTTAATATAACCTTTGTTGGAAGCGTTTCCGGAGCTTGTGGGGCATTGCCAGTCAAACTATAGCGACCCAGGCGATCTGTGTATGACCAATAGACAGATTGTTTTTCATCAGTATAGGTTTTTAAAAAGAACCAGTCGCCATTTTCGTACCGGAATATTCCCGGATAGCCGACAGTGGAAAAACCAGCTCCGCCAGGTGGATAAAAGAGGATTTTAATCGTCTTATTTAGCCACTTTTGAGGTGCTTGAAATGTATAGTCAACATCCAATCTTTTAAGAGTACTACTCTTCGCCAGAATAATTGATGTTTTTTCCCGGGTCATATTGGAATCAGATGCATTAGGAAGACATAAGACAAACATATCTGAAGAGATCGATTTTTCTCCCATTATTATTTGAACCGTAGAATCGGGACTGAACAAATTTCCCCCGTTCCTTCGGCTAAGATAGGAAACGCTGAAATAATAATCCGATTGTCCTGTATTGCCGCTGGTATCAGTTCCGGTCACATAAATCTGCTGATTTGTATTTCCCGATAATTGATAGTGTGTGTAATACGGATGCGGATTTATATCATCAATCATTTCGACTGATGTCGTTGTACCGGAAATCCAGATCGAGCGTATCGTATCAACGGGTTCATTAGGAAAGCAGTATAAGTTAATATGTTCAGATGCAATCGGATTCTGAAATACTCCAATGGTAAATTCCGGTGGAACCGTATCATCAAAATGTACTCTGAAAGTATCACTATCAGAGAGCATACCCGGGTCAGTAACTTCTACATTTATTGTATCCCAGCCAACAAAATCAATCGGCGGCTGACAAATAAGACTATCCATATTTCCTGACATTGATACCTGCGAGCGTACAGCGCTAATATCCCAACTCATTTCATTTGGCGTATTGTCGATATCGTGGAAAAGTGTTTCCAATCGTATAATCAGCGGCTTATTCTGAGCAACATTCGTATCCGGAACAGCGATGCAGACAGGGGCATCATTCACTGGAATGATATCAACCATAAAAGATTGATAACACGATGCTTCTTCAGGGTCGGTTATACGTAATTTTAAATAACCATAACTGTCATTATCTTTTGGCGAATAAAATCGGAAGTAACTCCCATCGGTAACGTCTTCAATAAATACTGCTCCGGAATCTGTTTCAATAGTAAGTGTCAATTCGGAATTTTCATTATCGACATCATGCACATAATTCAGGATTGATGAATACGACCAGGTCAATTGTTCATCTTCATAATATGATGTATCCGGCAGTCCGGTAATAACCGGCGGATCATTTACAGGCAGGATTGAAACATACTGTGTATCTGAAGCATAAGACTCCGGAGTATCCCAGACCTGATAAACAATCCTGGCATCTTTAATAAAACCGTCAGGAGCTCCTTTTAATACTACCTGCCAACGGCTTGTATCAAATTCAGAAAAAAGAATGGACTGTGCATCATCAGTAATAATCTTGATTCCTAATGAATCCTCAGGAGTATCGATATCTGTTATATATTTATGCAAATCTATTATTAATGAATCATCTTCGTTAAAACTTGTATCCGGAATTACCGCGATTATCGGAATATCATTGACTGGCTGAATCATTATTGGAACATGGGTCACAACAGCACAACTGTCGTCGCCGACATTCAAAGACAGGGTATCCTTACCATTCCAATCCTTATTACCCTGAAGTGTATATAGGTATCCTGAATGATTATTGATATGTATATTTTTTCCTTGAAATAATTCCAAACTAAGTTGATTAAAAGGTGTTTCGACATCATGTATTTGATTGCTGAATTGTTCAAGATCAAGATTAAATGGCACATCCTCTAAATGAAAATCATTATAGGTTAATGTCCTGGGTACATCGGGTGGGTCATTGACCGGCAGAATTGTGACGGTTTGACGCGACTCAGCTACCAAATTACTATCGTCTTCTACTGAAAGAAAAACACTTATTGAATCAATA
>QNCV01000134.1 GCA_003645845.1 Fidelibacterota bacterium
GCGCCCAGATCGGTTTCGGCGGTCAGGATGATTTTTTCCGGAGTAATTTTCAATGTGTAGGACTCGTCTTCAAAGAGCTTCAATTCACCGATTCTTTTAATTGAGATTACCAGATCGGCGCTGTCGGGCTTTGATTTTTCCGTGATATAGTCCTGTGGCAGAAAATATCCGGTTCGTCCGGCCAGGCGACGCAGTGTCCGGGTAGCGGCTTTGTAAAGACGCTCGTCAACAGGCCCGCTGACTCCGATGGTAAAGTTTTCATCCAATCGGAAATGGCCGTTTCTCAGAACAAGTTCTTCCGGAACAGGCATCAGATTGAGAGTATTCTGAGGATTAGCGGACAGACCGGATGTGTTACCTATTATCATACCCGAGATTGCCAATATAACCAACAATTTTTTCATTGTAAAACTCCATCTTAAAACATACGATCCCACGGCGGCAGGAGAATCGGTTTCTGTTTCAGGATTTCCAGAACATCCGAAGATATGTAGTCTTTTAAAATAACCAGTCGGAACATGTATTCGCTGAACCAGTCGTCAGTCATTGTCAAAAAACCGTTATCACCGGCGTCGCTGCCCCAGCTGTTTTCCAGCAACCATTTTGTCACAGAACCGGTGGAGCTTGTATCGATTCCAACCAGCGCCATACCGTGTGTTGAGCCGCTGTCATATGTCAATATACGCTCTTTTTTAGTCATGTCAAAGGAAACCCCGAAGACGGCTTCGTAGTCGTAGAGTCCCGTTGCCAGATATCCTTGTTCTTTATCCAGCTGCTTTCCAACATCGCAGGAAAAATACATCGGTTGATCGTCCAGAATGGATTTTTTGGCAAATTCCTTGATTTTTTCCACCGGCAAATTGATAAATGTCCAGTTCTGTCCTTCAACACAATTGCGATCGTACCGGATTTCATACAATTTGTAATAATCCTTACTGGGATCGTCCATCAGCATCACATAATCCTTCAGAGGCGCACCGACAACCTCTTTGTAGAAAGTTTGCGGGGTAAAAGTCCCGGCATTGACAAGACTGTCGTTTTTATCAAGATAGCGCCAGGTAAATTCTGCCGGCGGCGTGCCCATTGCAATGACCAGAATTCGGTAGATTTCTGCCAGCATATTTTCTTTTTGTCTGCGAATATACCTTTCACTCTTTCCCTTTTCCGCCCATTTTCGGATCTGCATCCCCTGGGCGCGCAATTTACGGCGGATCAGACGGCTCATCATCCGGGTATTTTCGCTGTTGTATGATTCAGACATTGCCTCTTTGGGAACAATACCGTATTTGTCAACCAGGCTGGGCATCATGCTCCAGACGCCGCCGTCGCTAACGGGATGTTGGAACAGCCACTGAACTTCACGGTCATCAATATCTTTTTTTCGCGTGTTGATGATTCCCTCCAGAAACAGATTTGCCTTCTCCAGCTGATCCCAGAAAAACAGATAGCTTTGGGAAAATTCAAAGGATTTCAGATTGTATTTCCTGACCACGGAGGGCCGCAGAACATTTAAAGCCGTAAACAGCCAGCAGCGTCCTGAGGATTTCTGATCGGTAATAGCAGATACCGGAATTTTATGGGCAAAATAATGATCCAGGCCTTCCAGGGTTTCCCGGCTTTTCGCGAGGGTACTGATGTCATTGTTTGAGACGGCATTCTGCATGGCTTTTGTATAGGTATCAAATGTTACCGATGACTGAATTTTTTGAAGTGCCTCGGGTGTGATTTGAATGTCCTGTGCAGATGATGTCACCACCGTAATCAATAATGTAACCGTTGCAAAAAGAGTCAGGCGTTTCATACTGTGCTCCTACTGTTTTTCAAATTTGTTAAAAAGCCGCCGGGCAGCCTTTTGACTTTCTTCGATAATAATTTCATCGTCTAATGTCAAAAAGGTGTAATCATTATAAATAAATTTGCCTTTTGTCATAACCATTTTCGTCCTGGAATGTGACATGCCAAGGAGCAGGTGCTGGATATAGTTATCCGTGTTGATTGGTGTCACCGGCACATAATCAAAAACCGCAATGTCGGCTCTGACACCTTTTTCCAGCATCCCGGGTTTGCCCGGAAAAAATTGTTGGGCGATTGCGGTATTGGCAAGGAGAAGGGTTTCGATTATTGCCAAAGCGTCTCGTTGATTATTTCCGGCGGATATAAGCCGGTCGTACTCTGTCCTGAGGGCGTGCAACAGATTGTTATCATGTGTTCCGGTGCCGATTCCGGCTTTGATTTCACCGGTGAGCTGATGGGGCGGCAATCCGGTTTCCGGAGTGTATACCAGGTTGGCGCCGTGCTCCACGATTTGTTTGATATCATTGTCAGTGAAGCCGGAGTGACTCGATATCAGGGATTTTGCGTTCACCAGTCCGAAATCCAGAAGCGCTTTCAGGTGCTCATTATGGTTCAGATGAATTTGGAAACCGCTGTTGCCGGCCACATCTTTGATTACACCAAGAGCGCGTTCCGATGGCGACTGAATAAAATGAACACCAAAGGTCCCTCGAACATCCGGCTCGCCGACCGTTTCGATAAAACGCCGGTTTTCTTCCACGGAACGATTAAAGATATCCTCTCCGTAAGTTTCGGTAACGATGCAGGCAAGCACCGCCTGAATTCCCGAGCGGGAAATCACTGATGAAATATTGTCGAGAATTTTTGAAATTGCCGGTGGGGACGAATGCATATCAAAAATCGTTGTAACACCGGATTTGACCGCATTCAGAATGCCGGTGAGGACCGCCAGCTGAACCATTTCGTCATCGATACATTGTTCATATTTCTGCCAGAATGTTTTCGAATCGTCGTGAAAACCCAATCCGGTTGCGAAGCTGCGGTAAAAATGACTTCGCAGGTTTATCAAACCCGGTGTAATCAGGCAGCCCAGCGTATCGTAAACCTCAATGTCAACGGTTTTCGGGATTTGGGAGAAAACATATTCTTCATCGCCGGCGGCAGCCACCAGGGAATCCCGGATGTAAACCGCACCATCATTGAAAATTGCGCTACCATCGAATAATGGTCCGCCGTATATGACAATCGGTTTAGATTCGGAAGATTTCGTTGCTGAGACTGCCGTGGAGGTTTTTGAATTCATGAACGACCTCTTTATGGTGATATTGAAAATTGTTGAAAGTCATGGAATGCTATTTTATATAACAGAGATTCGAATCCATCAGAAATTTACCCGGTCTATGTCACGGTTTTCATCGATATCGGTATGAATTTTACAATGTTCCGTCGGTTCGGTTCCTTTGATAAATTTTTCGGTTTCCAGGGGGCAGTACTTCGAGGGCAACAACTTGGTTTCTTTACAGATCTGAACATCGATAACTTCGGGAGGACGGTTGAAAGGCTTATCTTTCCAGCCCTTGGCTTTATGGGCATCCCGCATGAAGCGGGCCCAGATGGGCAGAGCGGCTTTTGCGCCGGTTTCATGTGGCCCCAGGGATACGGCTGGATTATCGACCCCAACATAGACACCGGCGCACATATAGGGTGTATAGCCCACAAACCAGGCATCGGTGGACTCGTTAGTTGTACCCGTTTTCCCTCCGGCAGTGAGACGGAAGCCGTATCTCCATCTGGCGCCTTGACCAGTACCGGAATTGATATTCGTTACCAGTAAATCGGTTACCAGATACGCTACACCTTCGCTGAATACATATTCCTGACGGGGTGTATAACTGGCAATGGTATTGCCATAGCGATCGTCGATACGAGTGACGGAAATCGGTTCAACCCAGATACCGTGATTGGCGAAAATGCAGTAGGCTGAAGTTATTTCCTCCGGTATGACAACGGCCGTTCCGAGTGCGAGAGCATCGACGGCCGGCATGTGGGTAGTCAAATGCATGCGTTTAGCGGTTTCTACGACGGATTTCGGTGAGATCAGCTCCTGTAAAACACGGGCGGTGACGAGATTTAACGAACGGCGAATTCCTTCGCGGAAGGTCGTTAAACCACCGGTGGAATAATCGAAATTGTGGGGGCGCCAGACTTTACCATCTTCCAGATAAACAACAATTGGCTGGTTCAGAAGTTGAGTAGTTACCGGAAAGCCGTTATCGATGGCGGTGGCATAGACAATCGGTTTAAAGACTGAACCGGGTTGCCGTTTGGCCTGGGTAGCGCGGTTGAATTCCGATTCTTCGAAATCGCGGCCGCCGATCATTGCAAGGATATGGCCGCTGGAAGGATCTATGGCGATGAGCGCACCCTGCACAACGAGAGAGTAGCGCAAGTCGGGGTCCATAGGAATCTCGCCCCGGATCATGGCTTTTACCTGATCGACGGTAACGGTTGAATCGTTACCGATAATATTTTCAATGGCTTTGGGATTGGCAAGCAGTCTGTCATTCAGGATTTTTTGTTGGACTTTCAGATGACGCTGAAATGCGGAATCCGCGGCCGCCTGAATTTTTGTATCCAGAGTCGTGTAGATCGAAAGACCGTCGCGGTAAATATCGACGCCGAGTTTTTCATCTTCCCGTTGCAGCCAGCGGCGAACCTGTTCGACGAAATATGGTGCGACTGTCGGCGGCGAATCGGGGCGCTGAACCTGAATGGGAGCGTTCCGATACAGAGCATATTCTTCTCTTGATAAGTATCCCTCTTCCATCATCCGGTAGAGAACCAGATTTCGACGCTGGAAGGCGCTCACGGGATGGTAGATCGGCGAGTACCGGCCGGCATTCTGAATTACGCCCGCCAGAAGGGCGCACTCGTCCACCGTCATTTCTTCCGCCGGTTTTCCAAAATACCGCTTTGCAGCCGCCTGCACTCCATAAGCGCCATTGCCCATCCAGCTGTGGTTTATATACATTTCCGCAATCTCGGTTTTACTGTACATTTTTTCGATTTGCAAAGCGGTCAGAAGCTCTTTGATTTTTCTGGAAATGGTTTTTTCAAAACCGATATTATCGTATAAAATTCTGGCCAGCTGTTGGGTCAATGTACTGGCGCCCTGCTTTTTGCTGAGGGTTAGAATATCCAGAATAATTGCCCGGGTAAAATCACGCAGACTGAGTCCCCAGTGCTTTTGAAAACGTGAATCTTCAATGGCGATGACCGCGTCGAACATGGCCTCGGGAATTTTATCGGCAGTAATATAAATTCTACGTTGAGTATATAATTCCTGTAGAACCTTCCCATCGGCAGAAAAAATCCGGGTAATTAACTCGGGATTAATGTTTTGAAGCTGCTCAACGGATGGAAGATCTTTAGAAAAATAGGACAATAATCCCAGCGCTGCAAAGGATCCGATAACATAAATGACGATTGTAAACAGAAATGCGATTTTCCAGCTGAGGATTTTTTTATGTCGGTCTGCACGTCCCATTGTGTGGCGATATTACGGTTTTTTTACTTATTATACAATGTTCAAAATAGTCAGAATTGACGCTGTTTTATATGAGAAAGATTTCAGTTTGTTTCGTAAGTATCAATAGCGGAAATCAGTTTGCCCATATAGAGTGAATAGGGCTTTTTTATTTCCTCAGCTGCGGCCTGAACTTCGCTGTGAGTCAGGGGCGTTGAACTTATCCCTGCGGCCAGATTGGTCACGAGGCTAATGCCGATAATTTTCAGATTAAGACAGGCGGCAATAATCAATTCCGGAACGGTTGACATACCGACTACATCGGCGCCAAGTTCGCGAATAATGCGAACTTCGGCATGTGTCTCGTAGCTTGGACCGGTGGTCCAGCAGTAACAACCTTCATGGAGAATCAGACCGGTTCCTTTTGCGATTTGCCGGGCGATGTCGGCAAGACGGTCATCGAAAAATCGGCCGGGCTGTTTGTCTTCGGGTAGAATATCAATCTGGGTGAAATTTAAAAAGTCATTCAACAAGACAAGATTGCCGGGTTTTAAGTCGGGATTCACGCCACCGGCAGCGTTGGTTAAAATCAGATTTTTGATCCCAAGCCGGTGAAGCAGTTGAACGTAAAATGTAATCTCTTTAAAGGATTTCCCTTCATAATAGTGGGAACGTCCCTGGATGGCGATAACCGACGTTTCGCCGATTTTACCCAGAATCATTTTCCCTTCGTGCCCAGGTACGGTGGGGCGCGGGAAATGGGGTATATCTCGGTTATTTATGATTATTTTGTCTTCAAGTGTATTGGCAAAATAGCCTAAACCCGAGCCCAGTACCACGGCCGTTACAGGAATTTGTGGGAAAACTGACTGAACAAACCGCTGTGCTTTATCCAGATACGATTTTTCAACGAAAGGATTCATAACATCAATATAGCTTAAATACATCAAGAGAAAAGTTATTCCGAAAGTTGGTTTCAGGCAATAAAGAAAAAGAGAATTTTGGGCTTTCTATGCGGCTTTTTATAGGAATTGGAAAATCCAGTGTTAAATTTTAATCCGGTTTAAAAATAGCGGGGAGATATTCATTTGATGTCCAAAGAGGTAAAAAGAATTTTGATGTTGTTATTGATTGGTGTTTTCACGGGTTATTGCTTTGATCATTTACCGACAGTCAAACCGGGTATTGATGTTTTACTGGAAAAACATCCGGATCTGTTAAAGGGGAAACGGGTCGGTTTAATTACCAATCCTTCCGGGGTAAATTCGGAATTGATCTCCAGCGTCGATTTACTTTTCAATCAGCCCGAAATAAATCTGGTAGCGCTATTTGGTCCCGAGCACGGGGTTCGGGGGGATGTTACCGGCGGACATACTGTTGATGATTTCGTTGATCCAATTACCGGTCTGCCGGTCTATAGTCTTTACGGAAAAACCCGTAAACCCACACCTGAGATGCTTAAAGATATTGATGTGTTGATATACGATATTCAGGATATTGGTTCCCGCGCCTACACCTACATATATACCATGGCGTTGAGTATGCAGGCAGCAGCCGAAGAAAACAAACAGTTCATTGTCCTTGACCGCCCGAATCCCCTGGGTGGAAATCTGGTTGAAGGACCGGTTCTGGATCCCGATTTCAGTTCATTCATTGGCCTCTATCCGATTCCCTTTGTATATGGCTTAACGGTGGGAGAGCTGGCACGGTATTTCAATAAGGAGTTTGATATTAATTGTGATTTAACGGTTATTCCCATGGAAAACTGGTGTCGCGATATGATGGCCGATGAGACCGGTCTGGAATGGGTAATCACTTCTCCCCATATTCCCCATAGTAAAAC
>QNCV01000135.1 GCA_003645845.1 Fidelibacterota bacterium
AAGAAAAATTTGTGAAGTTCTCATTTTCTTCTCCTTGTTTCAATCATTACCATTAAGACGGGTCTTATCTGTAAATAGTTGTCGGAGAAGGATATCCTTCTCCGAATTATTTGATATTTAAAGAATAATATTGTCCCATTACTGAAAATATAAAAATCCCACTGAATCCGGTGACGAATTGCAGTGGGATCATTTGCTTCTGGCAAGGAATATCAGAGCTTCAGTTCGGCTTTACCGGTACCGGTTTGAATAAAATAGCGGGGGAAATCGCTATCTTTTGTAAACCATTTTCGAACATTCTCCCGGTTTCGGTCACCCTCATTTTGCTTTTCCTCACCATCAAACTTGACCGGACAAACAATTCTGCCATGATTATTATTGGCTGATAGTTCGTAATAACCTTTAAGTTTTTTCCCGCTCATATCCAGAATTGCGGAACCGGTTCCCGATGACAAGGTTACATCTATTATATCGTTACATTCCGAAGATTCGATTTTAACGACACCGGTACCGGAATTGAATTTACTGTCATCGAGAATTGTAACCTTTTTTACATGGACCCGACCGGTGCCAGAGTTAGCATCAAAAGCACCTTCGCTGGAGGTTATTTCCACTCTGCCTGTACCGGTGTTCAGCTTGAATTCGCCGCTTGAATTTGATACCTCAACTCTTCCGGTACCGGTATTCAGGTCGTATTCTCCTTTGCAGTTGCTAAGTTCCATTTTACCTGTTCCGCTGCTGGCGTCCAGCTCAATATCGGTATTTTCTACCGATAAAGAACCGGTTGCGCTTTCAAAATCGATTTCCGCATTGTCTGGAACCGATAAAAACCAGTTTGAATATCCTTTGGGATTGTTTGATAATTTTTCTTCAATATGAATGCTCTTGGAACGTTCCGATATGTTTACCTTAAAATCTTCATCGCTATAGGTATAGCGAACTGTCAGATGGATTTTACTATCGGTACTTTTTTCAATATTACAATCTCCAAGAACGAGTTCGAGTTTCAGTTTTTTATCAGCATCAAAGGTTTTTAGCAGTTCTTTTTCTGTCTCTGCAAGAAGGAAAGGGCTCAGAATGCAACTAAGCAGTAGAATGATAATTAATATGTTGAGTATCTTTTTCACGACTTGTCTCCTTATTTATCTATACTGATTTTTCCGGAAGCGGTTTCAAGGTAAATTTCCGGTTTTGCCGCTCCGGTTTTTATTGTTTTTTTAAGATAGGTTCGGTTATTCCGGACAAATTCTTCAGTAATATCGAAAGGAATATCGGATGTAATTCGTCCCCGGTCTTTTCGGGCAATACATTGGATCAGACCGGTGGGTTTGTTTTTATTCAGGTCCAGTTCAATATCACCGGAAGCCACACAGACATCAAGCCTCACTTTCGGCATTTTATCAAACCGAATGTCAATATCTCCGGAAGCGGCTGAAAAATCACTGTCGTCCTCATAGTTGACATTTTCAATTTCCATATCACCGCTGGCGGCACTTAGGTCCAGGGTGCCCTTAAAATCATTGATATAAATATCACCGGAAGCTGTGGATACTTCAACGGAACCTTTACTGTTTTCCATTGAAATATCGCCACTGGCCGCCGAGATGTCAAAAACACCGGAACAATCCTCGAGTCCTATATCTCCACTGGCAGTTTCAATGTCGAATTTTCCCGAACACCCGGACGCAGCGGCGTTACCGGAAGCGGTGCTGATTTCGATATCACCGGAACAACCGTCGATCTCAAAATCACCGGATGCACTTGAAAACTTAACGTCAATATCTTTGGGCACTGTGATTTTCCAGAGTAGGGTGCCGGAACCTCTGCTATGCCAGCGTTCCTTCAATTTTAATTTTTTTCCACGTTCCATAAACTCCGGTTTAACGACATCTTTTAATGTCTCAGAATACTCAACTTCGACCCGGATTCTTTTAGTGGATTCGGCCTTGATAATACAATCACCACTGACAAGATCCAGAACAATTGAGTCCATGTTTTTAAATTCTTTAACGATTGATTCCGTGGGCAGGCTGTAACTGATTCCGGGCGCCGTTGCCAGAATTGTCAGCCACACCAATGCGAGTTTTCTTACTTTCACAATTTCCTCCCGATTATATTCTTGTTTTCAAATTCCAGCACGAATATACCGGTAAGCAGATACCTAAATCGCCCGGATGTGTAATTTCGAACCGGCGGTTTCGGTTGAAATTACATTTCCGAACGCTGTAAATCTATTTTTTAGGTTTAAGCTGGAGCTAGCGGTTATGAATTTAGCCGGCGGTATTCCGATGGTGTCAATCCGGTTATTTTTTTAAAGGCTGTGTTAAATACGGACTTTGAATTGAAACCGGAATCAAACATGATTTCAAGAATGGTTTTATTCCGCTCTTGGGTTGAAACCAGCTGCCTTTTTACCTCGTTAATCCGATATCGGTTGATGAAATCGTTGAAATTCATTTTGAATTTTGCATTTATAATTTGGGACAGATGATTATGATGGATATGCAAATGTTTTGACAAATCTTTGATTGTTAAATTTGGGTTTAAATACATTTTCTCATTTTCCATTAATTTTAATAAATGCGGGATTATTTCTTCCGATTTTTCTGCCGAGAGACTGGAGGTTGCATATTTTTCAGGATGAGGATTTATCCTATGATAAATCAGTTTTCCCGAGAAAACCAGGATTGACAATAAGAGGATAATCGGTAAAATAATCATCGGATTTAGATAAAAGGGGCGGGGAATAATGATTTTAATTGTTTTCTGTCGAATCTGATGACTGTCAGAGTTGTTTGCAACCTGTATGGTTAAATGATATTTTCCGGGACGTAAATCGTTATATTGAATTAGCCTTTTAAATTCAGGGGCGATATACCTGAATTGATCGTCATACCCTTCAAGTTTGTACCAGGAATACAGTTTATTCGGAGCGGCAAGATCAACGGCAGTAAATTTCAGTTGAAAGGATCGGGATTTAACAATTACCGGCTCTTTGACGACCGATTTTTGATTGTTAATTGATTCGATAATGATCGGAGATACAATGTTATCTACTGACGATTTTGAATCAATAGTACATAAGCCTTTTATGGTCGGGAAATATATAATTCCGCTGGCCGTAATAGTTGCTGCCGGTTGTCCAATATTTGAGCATTGCCGGGTAACCATTCCTTCATTTTCATTAAAGACAATCGGTGCAATTCGATTGTTTTGATGAGTAAATATTTCGGCAAGTGATTGTTCGGAGTACCTGAAAATTCCGGAATAGGAGCTAAACCACAAATTACCCGAAAAGTCTCTGATAATACCGAATATGTAATCGTTGAAGAACTGTTCACGTGTGGATAATGCCTGAATTTGATTGTCCCGGAATCGAATCAGCCCGTGTCCTGATGTACCAATCCAGTATGTCGAGTCCTTTCCGGGTAGGATTGTGGTAATCGAATAAATTTTCGATGACGGAATTTGGTAAAAATCATTACCGCCTTTCGAAAATAATCCGTTTTCTGTTCCAATAAACAATCGGTGTTTGTCTGAGTAGATGGTAGTAATTGAGTGATTGTCAAATAATGATATATGTCGGATTTCCGATTGATCATACCTGTCCAGCCCGTTTTTCGTTCCGATCCAGATTGAGTTGTGAATATCGGATGTGATTGCTGTAATGGCTGGAGAGGAGAGCCCTGAATTGAATTCAAAAGGAATGATGTTGCCTTGCTTAATTAGAAAAATTCCTGATTCTTCAGTGCCGATCCAAAGCAGCTCATTGGCCGTCCGGGTAATCACCGTAATTGTCTGTGACATCAGTTGGGATGAGGTATCCGAAACAGCAATAGCATGACCATTATGAGAAATTCGGTAGAGACCCTTTGATTTACTACCGATCCAGATTGTGCTGTCGTAATCAATGAAAACGGTTGTAATCATGCCTTTTGGCAATCCGATGTCACCTAATAAGTTATTGACGTATTTTGGTTTTATTTGAAATATTCCGGAAAGTTCTGTCGCAAACCATAAATTGTTATTGTGGTCTATACATAAATCTGTGATAGGGATGTTGGTGGTATTCGGATTTTTCCAGTCCGGATCCAAACTGAAATTGATAATTTTTTGAATCTCACCGGTCATCGATGCAATCCAGACATTTTCCTGAAAATCTTTTTCAATTGATGTGACCGGAAAATATTCAGTCCCTGAGATAAAAGAGATCATCGGTGAGTTTATCGGTTTGACGAACAGACCTTTAATTGTTCCTATCCAGATATTTCCATTATTGTCACATAAAATATCTGTTACTTCGAGACAATGTAAACCCTCTTTATAGCCAAAGGTTCGGAATGTATTGCCTGATCGAGATGCTATACCATTCTGAAGTGTGGCTATCCAGATAGTTCCATTTAAATCTCTTTCGATATCTGTAATGATGTTTCCCGGTAATCCATCATCGGTTGTGAAAACCCCGATATTTCCGTTAGTCAGTCGATTCAGTCCATAATCGGTACCAATCCAGATCGAATTGTTCCAATCAGCAAGAATAGATCTGACATTGCTGTTTGACAAACCTTCTTGCTGTGTGTATCGCTGCCATTCATTCTGGTTGTATGAGTAGAGACCACCTTTAGTCCCGATCCATAATATTTTCTGAACATCCTCAGCCAGGCACTGGATTGCTTCATTGTTTAAAGTTGGAGTATTTTGGCGATTAAATGTGGTAAATTGTCTTCCGTCAAAACGAATAAGTCCGGCCGGAGAGCCCAACCACAAGTAACCGTTTTTCGTTTGTTTAATAACGCTGATTGTATTTTGGGGTAAGCCATCGTTGATTGTCCAGTTCTTAAGAAGGGAATTTTCGTTGAGAACCGAAATCTCGGCTGCACTCAGATAAAGGGGTAATAAGATTATCTGCAGAATGAAAATTTTAAAGTATTTTAGATTGTTCAATGAGGCAATGTCCCGGTTTATCATACTATTTAGAGTTGATAAGACGACAAGTGTTGTCATTTTTCATTTATTTCATAAAACTTATAACGCTAAAAAGCATTATTTGGCATTCCGCTGGCACTTAAAAATTTGATTTTTATCGTTTATAGCAATATAATGGTTTATATGGTGATACATTTGGGAAGGAGGAATTATTTTGACTGCAAATCATGCCCGATCCAAGATGAGTTTGACCGTATTGTCTGTTTTTACGGTTTTATCAATTCTATGGATAAGTGATATCAAAGCGGGGGAAAAGAGTTACCCATCCTATCTGGAATTGGGGATTACTACTTCCGGTCTCATGATACATCCTGGTATAGGTTACTGGTTTGGCAGAGTGGGATTTCGTTTAACCGGAATGTACTTGAAAAAAGACAGTCACGAATTCCACCTCAATCTTGGTTACATGCTGCGTAGCTCAGATAAAGTTCAGCATGGTATTAACCTATTGACAAGCAGGGTTGTGGGTAGTGATCCGGGTGCAGATTATAAATATTGGGCAACGGGAATAGCGTATAGTTTTAATTACAGAGGACTCTTTATTGAATTGGGACTTGCGCATCCATGGAAAGATGATATTGGCAATCTTGCTGATGATCCTGTTGTTCCCTGCGGATATTTTGGATATGTACATCGTTTCAGATTAAAATAATCGGTAGCCATAAATCTATTGATTGAATAAATCATCTGTTTGGTAACATCGCCCGGTTTTTTTGATTTCCGTAACTCGTTTAAAACCGGATTCGGTTTCGGCCGGCCTGCTTGGCTTCGTAGAGTTTTTTATCGGCAATCCGGAAAAATTCATCCTTGCCGATCACGGATTTTGAATTCATCGTCGCAATACCGCCGCTGATCGTTACGGAAATGTCTTTGTCGGATATGGAGGAAAATGTATTTTGTTCACAACGTTTCCGAATGCGTTCTCCCAACACAATGGCGCCTTCCAGGTCGGTACCGGGCAGAATCAACGCCAACTCCTCACCCCCATAACGGCACGGAATATCAATATCTTTCCGGACAGTCGTACGCAGAATTTTAGATAACTCTTTCAGGATGATATCACCCTGCTGATGACCGTATGTATCATTGATATATTTGAAGTGGTCAATATCAAAAATAATCAGGGCTAAATTTGAATCAATCCGGCTTAAACGGGTAATTTCTTCCCGAAGACGAATGTCGAAATAGCGACGTACGTAGAGGCCGGTTAGACCGTCGATTGTCGCCAGCTCGAAAAGGCGGGCATTTTCAATTGCGGTCGCAATCAGTGTGGTGACTACGGTAATGATTTCAGTATGGTTTTTGGGGACTTTGGTTTTTGGAAGGTGTTCATAATTGATAAACCCGATGATTTTATTACTTGTCCCAATAAGCGGCAGGCAGGTGCATACCCGGCTTTTTGAAAATATATTGAATGTCGGAACCGGGTAATTGATTTTTCGCTGGCAATGATAATTTCCGGCAAGTTTCGATTTCATGACCTCTTCAAAAGGTGTATTTTTAACAGGCAGACTTAGAGAATCATGAATATAATTGCCATTGACCATTGCACCGGCGAGAAGTGCATTTCGACTCTCTTCATCCAGTAAAAACAGAGACAAATTGCGACTTGTGCTGAAATCGGCAATGGTACAAATTCCGTGAAATACGACCCGGTCCATATCCAGCTCGGCAATCAGCTGTCGGGTGGCATATTTCAGTGTCTGAAGCGTGATTTCAATGTCATAGAGATCTGATTTTACCGCCATTATTTACCTCTTTTGATAAGATATTGTAAATATAAATTATCTGGCGGCTTTTTCAAGTTTTAATTCTCAAAATGCCCAAACCGTCTTCAATATTTTATTATCCGATTCATCCCGATGACAACCTTTTTTCTTTATTTATTTCCAAGGTAGTGATATTTCCCCAATAAATGTCGGCTAATCTATTGAAAGGATCACATGGATCGTAAAATTGAGAAGAAAAATCGGAATCACAGTTTAAGACGTTGAAATATCAACCACTTTTCCCTGAAAGATTCGAAAATATTGAATCAGCCCGTGACTATTGCAGGGATTTTTTTCAATGGTATAATCAAGAACATTACCATTCCGGAATCGGGTATTATACACCGGAATCAGTTCATTA
>QNCV01000136.1 GCA_003645845.1 Fidelibacterota bacterium
GGTTATGGGAATCGGTTTGACAAAAGGGGGTCGGGGAATCAATTACCGAATTCTCGGACGTATCGCATCGGGCTGGGTGGCAACGCCGATTGCGGCCTGTATGCTCACATTTGTAGCGTTGTTCTTCGTGGAAAATGTATTTAAACAGGATGTGGTGAAACCGACTCAATATCAATTGTCCCGGAATGTGTTGAATGAGATTAAGAATTCAGGATTAGACATCGGGAATCTCATACCCTATCGGAATAAAACCTTTTCCTCAGCTAAGGATTTCCGGAAAAGTATTTCCGGAAAACAGGGCTGGAATGAAAGGGAAATTGCGCTGATATTTGATTATGCCGAAATCGATAGCATTATTATATCCGGAGAAGCCCTGGCGGTCGCTGAAAAAGAAATGAGCCTCACCGATAACGAGATCAATGCATTGAAACAACTATGCGGTAAAAAATTTGCCCATCGCCGGGCTTTTGAAAAGGCTCTGAAAAACACGAACTTCCCTGAAATAAACAGTGATTTTGACAAGAAAAGAGACCTGTTGTATCACTATTTCAAAAAAGAGGATAAATCACTCCTCTCCCGTTAAGAAACGTTGAAAATTGTATCAAATTTAAACGACCATCTGCAATAAAACCCTTTCCCCAAAACATCACAAAAAAAATTGCAGGGAAAAAATATCCCAGACCGGAGCGTGGGCTCTTCGGTGAACAGCCAATTAATAAGCAGCTCTAAAACCGATACCGAAAATCCCAGTGTAAGCCGAGGGTCAGAAAGATAATCCCAAAATCCCGGTCTTTGGAAAAATTGAGATCGCTGATCAGGCCGTAGGCCTCGCCGGGATGCCCAATAAGGGGCTCCTCGGGAATCAGTTTCGTGGTCTCGTGATTGCCCAGGGCGTAATGGTTAAAAAGGTCGTAGTAATTGTTGCCATTGGCGCCGTTGTAGTCCACCAGCTGCGGACGCCGGCTGCCGCTCTCCTGACGGTAGAGCGCCGCCACATTATCAACATCCGCCAGGTCGGCCACATTGAAACTGCCCAGCATGCCCAGAAGTTCTAAAATAGTGCTTTTGACATAGCGGTCAAAGCGCTCCCCGGAAAGGGCCTCGCTCAGGGTCACGATAACCCCGAAATTGAGATTGGCATACTTAAAATAGGGCTCGGCCGGGGCGTGGCTGCTGAACAGGTCAGAGCTGTAATAAGATTCGCCGCTCTGCAGCAACCGGGACAGTTCGGGGGCTGATTATTGCTATAGAAGGCCGCTAAAAATCCGCCTTAGCCGCTGCCGTCCCACAGGCTGGAGGTGTGGAACAGGAGCTGCCGGCTGGTGATGATCTGATCGGGTTATTGGGGATTGCGCAGAGGAGAGCCGAAATAGTCGCTGATATCGTCCTCCAGCCGGAAACGCCCATCTTCATAGAAGGTTCATCAGGGCCGCGACGCTAACCATCTTGGAGATCGAGGCAATCCGGTAATAGGCGCTATCGGTCATGGGCAGATTGCGGCCCGGATCGTTTACCCGCGGTATAGGTATAGACCGGTTTCTGACCCTTGACGATGTCCACGGACCTGCCGACCACATCGTACCTATTTTTAAGGGTACTGAGGGTGGCGTGGAGTGTTGGGGCGCGAAGCCACTCCCCAGGCCCCAGGATCATCAGTAGTATCAATAGGGACAGAATCCGGAAGCGCGGCCAGGGCTCTCTCCTGTGGTGTTCGGCAATCAGCAATCGAAAAATCTCCCGGGAATTCAGGCCACTCCGGGGGGAATTCCAATATCTGAACAGGCCTGATTTGGCCTTAGGTTCCGTCCGCCTGAATCCAGATCGCCGAATCCTTCAACCCTCGCTGTCAGAGTAACAATCCGGTGACGCCGGCGAACATGAAATAATATACAGGAGCCTTTGAAAGCTTTTCAAAACTGCTTAGATTTGAGCAGATATACAAAAAGTGATATCCTTGATTATGACTGATAAAAAAGTAGTTAATATGCTCGCCGGACCCGGTCATTCCGGCGTTGATTATCAACAGATCGGGAAAGGACTTGAACTCCTTAAAATAAGGCCTTTTTTCCCGATCTGGCTGAAACAGAATAACCTCTATGTCAATTACCGGATCACCCAGATCTGTTTTCATGTCTTGGGCAGGACTCTCAGTGGCAAACCGACGAAAACGAGGGAACTGGGTACCAGGTTTTTCAGAGACAAGAAGTTTTCTATGCGGGATGTTTTCCGTAATCACCCCACCGTAAAAGAACTGATTATTCGCGACGATAATGTTCAGGGATACTATTGGTTTGACTCCAGATACCTGAAACAATTACTGCATAATTTTAAGGAGTATGAAGAGCGCCCCGACCCAAAACCACTGCTGAAGTTCCTGCGCCCCTGGCTACGCAGTCACGATCTCTATATTGATAAGCGGATTTTTACCATTACTAAATTACTGTTCACGAATACCTACTGGGATTGCTGGACCAAAAGTGCTGAAATCGCCCAGTGGCTTTTTGAACGAAAAAAAGCCGATATCGAATATCTGCTCAACAAAGATCCCATCCTGAAAGGATTGGTTACCCAAAATAAGTCGTATGACCGGTCCTTTTCCCTGAAATGGGAATTCCGCCAGGATATCCCCGACAACCTGCCCCCTGAGATGCAGAAAATTCTGCTGAACAACTTCATCGCCAATCATCTGAAACAAGCCTATCGCCAATGGATCACCGCTAAGGATAAACATGCCCGTCTGCGCTACGATATTATTGTGGAAATCAGCGCTGCTGCTCTGGACGGTGAGTCTTTGCATACACGGAACCTGGCAGTCCGGCTTTTTAATCCCGATAATTACAACTTCCTGAATGACCTAAAAAGACATAAAAAACTTTGTCAAATCGTTAAAATAGAAAAACACACATCAGGCAATCACTACTGGTTTAAGCGACCCTTATTGGAAGAAATTCAGCAGGATTTTGCCCAGAAATCCGCCTGAGACACCCTAAAATAAAAAAATATTTTGACCAAAATTCTGATCAAAAAATCAATTTTGGCTAGCAAATAACCGTAAAACAAGTATAATAATATAATATTATTAAAATGAGTGGAGTGCGCTTATCTCGGAGGTGAATCACCATGAATTCGAAACAGGCAGTCGTATTTATGACTACGATTTATCCGTATTATTAGACATTATCAGTAATCCTATAACAAACTGATTATCAGCGTGTTATGAGATTTTTATCACAATTATTACTTGACATATGAATTAATATATTTTATATTCGATTTAAAATAGGATGTGTTATGAAAACAGAATCATCGAGCAAAATAAAGCCAAAAAGCGCACCGAAAACATCACTAAAGCAGAAGACGAAAACACAAAAAAGTCGCTCAAAAGCAAATAAAACACAAAAAAAACCGCAACCAAAACGAGCGAAAAATTTTAAAAGTGCCAAGGAAGAAAAGCGTCCAGAGCAGAGTCTGTTTTATCGTCATCACCCGTTTTTGAAATTGATCGAGTTCCACATGTGGGAATTCCTGCTAACCGTTTCAAAAAGCGCCGCAATTCAAGTCGTCAAAGGTTGTGTCAGAATATCCAGAGAGACACTTTCAAAACTGCTGACACCTGCGCGTATTAAAAAGTGCAGAAAATACCTATCGATGCGGGTTTTGACAATGCCACCAGACGATAAGGTGATAGCCTGGGATTATATAAAACATGGTCCATTGCCATCAGAAATTCGCCTCGACTACACAAATCTTCCTGAGGAATTTTTCAAAGTGCCTGTTCCCGCAAAGGTACGCGAAGTTATCCGCTCAATGTTGACAATGAGATACCCGCCAGCCGATATCGTTCTCGCTCTGAAAGAGGCTTTCCCAGGTTTGAGTTTCACAATTGAAGATGTACTTAGATTTCGGTATTTTTTTTGGGATATTGGCGATTTGATGGATTCCGCTGATGGACAAGCGGCATTCCGCAATAAGCTAGTGCAAATTCGCTCAGATATTATCACTGGTAAAAATTTAGAGCGGCATCTTCAAGTAATTTCCCAAAGAAAAAAAACTTTAGAACTCAAAATATTACTCGCATCAATTGATATTAAAAACGGTGATAATAAGAAAATATCCAATCAAAAGTTGCGTTGGGTGGAAACTCCTTACCTACGATCTGATAACCGGCAGGAGTATAGCCCCTGGTTTGAAATCGGCTCGACCGATCCGGATGTCAGCCCACTTGCAAGTTTTGACATTATTTCTAACATCCTAGCCGGCGTGGTTAATCCAACCGACCTCGCATTACACATTGGCATCGTACCACCCAAGTTCAGAAATATCGAGAAATATTTACGGACTTTTTTACCCATAATTTCCATAAAATTGGGGCTCATGATTCTATCAAACGACGACAAAAGGGCAGCGTTTTATCTTGCTAATGTTGCTCTAAAATACGCCGAATATCTACAAAAATTAGGCATCCCGGCAGTGGATTCAACCGGTAGTGATTTCATGGATCAAATCAATCTTAAATACAATAAATCAAAACATAATGGGAAAAAAGACGACAATGTTGCTCAATCCTAAATTTTTCCAGCATGAAAAACCAAAAAACAAAATCGTCAATCTGACACCGAGTCAGTTCGCCGAACACACTTTGACCATCGATACAGGACAACCATTTCGCCTCGGGCAGGAACGACAATACTGGTATTCCATTTACGATGTTTATAATCCCTTTTTAGTGCTTGTTGCCTCGAGACAGGCTGAAAAATCAACCTTCATTAGAAATAGCATTCTGGCCACATTATTAACCAATCGGAACGATATTGCCTTGTACTGTACGGCTTTATTTCCACACTTAAAGGAATTTTCCGTGCGTAAAATCGATCGTGCAATCCGAGCAAATCCAGCATTTAGAAACCTCGTTGTCGGAAAAAATGTAATCTATAATCTCACCGATAAGTATTTCGCGAACGGCTCGGCGCTTCATCTCCGAGCGATTGGTATACGTCCGGAATCGGCCCGTGGGAATCCGGCACGCGGCATCTATTTTGATGAAGTCCAGTTGATCGAATCGGACTCGGTCGCGGTGGCGATGGAACAGACACAGAGTTTCGCCGACCGCGCATACTATCGACTTGCGGGCACACCGCTAACCCGAAATAACTATTTATCAAGACTATATAAGAATTCAAAACAGTACGAATGGATTATAAAATGTCCACACTGTCACATAAATAATCCCCCACTCGGTATGCAACACATCGACTCGAAAAAACCATATCTGTTCTGCGTCCATTGCGGAAAAAAAATGGACCCCCAACACGGCCAGTGGGTAGCCCAGAATCCTGAGGGCACATATGCCGGTTTCCGCATTTGCCGCCTAATGACACCGACATGTCTCTGGCGTACCGAGGCCCAAGATGATGTTTTGGATAAATTTGACGGACCCAATGCCTACCCTGAATACCGGTTTCTAAATGAAGTGCTCGGTCTCCCGGCAGAAACCGGTATCGCTCCGATCAGCGCCGAAACGCTCTATTCCATTGCTGGCGATTTTGATATGATCGACCCCAACAATCCGCCGAATTGGATTTATAATACAATTTCCATTGCAACCATCGACTGGGCCTGGAACTCGAAAACAGGCGGCCATTCCTTTACTATTTTCGCCATTTGGGTAATTCTAAATAGCAAATATACATGCATTTACGCGAAGCGTTTTATCGGGCCTCAATATCATGATCCCCGGGCAGTACTGGATGAAATCGCCCGTCATACCCGCAAAACGACGTGTGCATTTGTTGCTACTGATTTTGGGATTGGCCACAAGGAAAACATACGGCTGAGACAGATGGTTCAACCAACGAAGGTTTATGAAATATTATATGCCGGACATTCGAGCCACTTGGAATACAACGCTGCCGAAAACCGCTATCGAGTGGGCCGGACAGAGTCGCTCGACCTCGTATTTGCCGGGCTGCACAACGGCCGCTTTGCCGTACCGAAATTGAAGCAATCGAAACCATTTCTCGACGACATTTTAAACGTATTCACGGAGACCGATCCCACCTATCGAAAGGTCAAGTATAATCATGATGGACCCGACGATTTTTTTCATTTGATGAATTACGCAAACTTAATTTTCAACCAAATGCAGTATAAACTATAACATGAAAGGAAATTCAAATGTTTAACGAAAAACTGCTTTATCACATTCTCGGTCATCCCATCCCCAAACCGGTCACGGACCTTGAAATGCTTCGCCACCGACTGGTATTCAACGACGAAAAGATATTTTTTAAAGATCTTTTTCTTGGTGTAATATCTTGTCTTTACAATGGTTGCGACCGGCCGCCGGAGGATTATCGTCTTTTCGACAAGAAAGTTCTCAGCGGCGGCCTTGTCCAGTACGATCCGGAAGTGCGTTCATGGAAAGCACTGTTGATGAAAACCGCAGAGTTGTTGCGCGAAAATGGCAAAACCCTTGACGAAAAACGCCGCATTTTCGAAGATTGGCTGCCCAAACGATTAGGCTGGCTGAATGATAGCGAGTTGTCCAAAGTACTGCGCTCTTTTGCAGGCGTCACCCATCAGAATGCGTTGTTCCAAATTGATGATACTTGCGAATCTGAAGATTTTCTCGACGAAATTCAAGTCAAAATAGAGGTAGACGATGCCCGCAAATTATTCAAATGATATTCTGGGTCTCAAGCATAAAGAACCGCTGATCTCCCCGGCTAAGGGCTTTGAATATCAATATCACCCAATACGCAACTACTGTAAACTAATTTTCCACGAATACTACCAGAATCAACTCCTCCACCGCTCCCAGAAACACCGTTACGCCAATAATATCCCCCGCCTCGGCCCCCGCCGGATCGGGGCCCGGGCCCGGCGCCATGCCCTCGACATCATCGACAAATACCTGCCCCCGGATCTGGCCCTGATGGCCTATGACTACATCCTGAATTGCCCAAATATCCTGAAACTGAACCTGCAGCGTACTCATATTTCCAATGCCGCCTGGTTCCTGATGCGGTTCGAGGAACAGCGTATGTTGTTTGATGAATTACGCAAACTTAATTTTCAACCAAATGCAGTATAAACTATAACATGAAAGGAA
>QNCV01000137.1 GCA_003645845.1 Fidelibacterota bacterium
GAGTCAAAGTACATGAGTCACATTCGAAACATAGTTACTACCTTTATACTCGGCATCATCTTATCAAATTTGGTATTTGGACAATTTTTTAATGAAGGCATGAGTTCAGAAGCTTTGCGCCCGTTTATTACACCCGGCGGGTTCGGCGCAGCGGCGTTTAATCTGCAAAATAACGCCCTGCTTGCCCGGGACATTTCATCCACTCAGTTCAATCCCGCTTTTCTGATCAACATCAACCGGCCGAAAGCCGGTCTGGCAGGTAACTATCTTTTCGGTAACTTTGAATCAACACTGATGGGAAGTAATAGGAAAATCGCTTCGGAATCGTCAACCATGACCACCGATTATTTTGGTTTCGCTTACCCGGTTCCCGTTTACCAGGGCGCCATGGTTTTAGCCTTCAGTTACGAACCGTCAGCCTACTATTATTCTACCCTGAAAAGCAGTGGTACTGCCGGCATTTCGATTGGTGATGTAGCTGAATCCATGGATATTGAAGAGACCGGTGCAATGAACACCCTTCGCTTTATCGGCGCAGTGGAATTTATGCCATATTTCGATATCGGCCTGTCAATGAATTTCCACAACGGCAATCGTAGTTATGAGTCCTTAAAGAAAGAAAATGCCGAAGCCGCCGATACTGATACGGAGGATTATCCCGATATAAATTATATTGAACTTATTAAGCCGGAATACAACGGCTTCAATATGGACTTCGGAATGGCATATCAATCCGATAATATCAAATTCGGTTTACGCCTGTCAACCCCACTTAAAATGCATATCCATGAGTACAGTGAATTTACCGAAGATTATATCTATGATGAAGCCTGGTCGGGCGGAGCCTCATGGGATACTACCTATTATTACAATATTGAATATAGTGCCTGCTATCCCTGGGAGTTTGCGCCAAGCGTGGCTGTTAAAGTCGGCTCTCTGACCCTTGGCGCCGATCTGGTTCTGCATAACTGGCAGGACATTGAGGTAGACCAATTGACAAACGAAGATGAAATAAACCGGGACCTTTACTGGAATCTGCGTCGCACCACGGATATCAGTATCTTTGCAGCAATACCTCTGGGAGAAAAAATTTCAACCAGACTGGCCTACCGGCGGATTCCCTCACCCTACGAGAGCCTGCAAAACGAGGATGAAGAAATCGGTCATCTCCTGGGAGCCAGCGTTGAGACAATCCTGATGAAATCCGTGATTATGGGAATTTCCTTCCAGCGCAGTATCGGCAATCAAACAGTTCCCCATCCTTACTTCGGAACCTATTCGGAGCAGTCATATACAAATAATCGTTTGTCTTTATCGCTGGCAATTCTTTTATAATTAAACCGTTTCATCTAAATTCCAGTTGATGAAATACAGTCAGCAATTTTTCCTCATTATTCTGTTTATCACTGTTTTAAATGCTCAGGCGCCTCAAATTTACCACCAGGTTCCTGAAAAACTTTATTACGACCAGTTTGGCTGGCTGAACTGCGTCGTTGATCCCGGGGAATACCACCTGTTGGGTGTCAGTATTTTTATTAAAGGCAAAACCGAAAATCAGTTTACGGAATATCCCATGCGTTCGGAAAAGGGAATTTTTGTTTTTCAGATCATTCCGGAGATGGTCAGTTCGGATTCATTTATCTATTTCATCTCGGCGGAATTCAGTGATTTTGCCCTGGTTGCTTTTCCGGCTGATAATCCTAAAGAAAATCCGATAGTCGTTCCGGTTGTTGAGGAGACCCGTTTGGCAAAGATAGTTGATCCCAATGATGTGGCCAAACTGTTTTGTGACCTGGGGCGGAATATTGACAATATCCGGACAGTTACGATATATACACGTTACGGTCGAGGAGGACGATTTAAAGCCAATCCCATGACACTTAGCAAAGAGCGCTTCCGGTATACAGTTAAAGAACCGAGTGAAAAAAACGAAAAGCTATACTACTATATCGTCATTCTTTTCAGCGATCAGACAACTCTATTTTATCCGTCCGATGAATTCGAAAACAATCCCGATTACCGGATTCTGGAGGGTCGGCGAAAATGATTCCGCAGAAAAAATTAGATAATTATTTGAGTATAATCAACGGATCACGTATATTCTTTACAGGAAGAGTCTATGTGTAGCAAAAATATTCTCAAAATAATCGCGGCTTTGATTTTATTCCTTGCGGCTCTTTTTGCAGAAAATGAACAAGGCGGAACGAAAGAGATATGGGTCCTGGAGCTGGATGGTATAATTAATCCGGTCGCGGCCGCCTATATTAGCGACAATCTCAAAGCAGCCGAAGCAAATGATATTGAATGCTTGATTCTCAAACTGGACACACCGGGCGGATTGATGACATCCATGCGGGATATCATCAAAGACATTCTCAATTCATCTGTTCCGGTGGCAATCTACATCAGCCCCCGCGGCGCTCAGTGTGCTTCAGCCGGTGTTTTCATTACAGTATCGGCTCACTTTGCCGTTATGTCGCCGGGGACAAATATCGGAGCAGCTCATCCGGTCAACATTGGTGGCGGCGGTAGCCCGTTCGGCGGTGGGAAACCCGATACATCCCAGACCAGGACGATGATGGAAAAAGTCACAAATGACGCGGTGGCCCAGATTCGCAGTCTTGCCCGTGAACGCGGCCGGAATGAAGTATGGCTTGAAGACGCCGTGAGGAAAAGTGTCTCTATTACCGAAACCGAAGCCTTTGAACTGGGTGTTATCGATACGGTTGCCGCCAACCTGGACGAACTGCTCGACTATCTCGATGGCAAAAGGGTCAAACTGCCCAATGGCGAAAAAACATTATCCACACATGATGCCCGGATTGTCGAACGGCCGATCGGCCTGCACCGGAAAATATTGAATATTATCAGCGATACAAACATTGCCTATCTGCTGTTGATCCTGGGATTTTACGGACTTTTTTTCGAAATCCGCAGTCCCGGCGCTATTTTCCCGGGCGTGCTGGGCGGCATATTTTTAGTACTGGCTTTTTTTGCCTTCCAGGTATTACCCATTAACTATGCCGGACTTGCGCTGATCATTATTGCCATTATCCTGTTCATTCTCGAAATCAGCATTACAAGTTATGGGCTTTTAACCATAGGAGGGATCATATCAATGGTATTAGGATCCATGATGCTTTTCAATGTCGATGACGCACCCCGCGAGCTTTTTTCCGTTTCGTTATCTGTCATTATTCCGGTGGTAATCTGTACGGTTCTGTTTTTCGTCATTGCCCTGTCCTATGTGGTCAAAGCCCATCGCAACAAACCGGCTACCGGTAAGGAGGGCATTGTCGGTGAAATCGGAATTGCGGTTTCCGATGTCGAAGCGTCGGGGACAGTTGAAGTCCATGGTGAAATCTGGCAGGCCAGGGCGGAATCTCTCATTCCCAAGGGTTCCCGGATTGTGGTCAAATCTGTGGATCGTATGATTCTGAATGTTAGTGAGTTGAATTCATAAATCAATAAGGAGTATTTCATGCAACTATCCATTCTAACCATTATCTTTTTTGTCATCCTGGTGCTATCCAGTGCGATTCGGGTACTCAAGGAATACGAGCGTGGAGTCATCTTCCGTCTGGGCCGTATGATCGGCGCCAAAGGGCCCGGGCTGTTTTTGATCATCCCCTTTATTGATAAGATGGTAAAAGTCAGTCTGCGGACGGTGGTTCACGATGTACCGGCTCAGGACATTATAACTAAAGACAATGTCTCCGTCAAAGTCAATGCAGTGGTCTACTTCCGGGTGATGGACCCCACCAAAGCCGTGGTTGAAGTCGAAGATTATTTCTATGCCACCAGCCAGCTGGCTCAGACAACCCTGCGAAGCATCCTGGGAGAAAGCGAACTGGACGAATTGCTGTCCAATCGGGAAAAAATCAACCTCGACCTCCAGACAATCCTTGACAAACACACCGACCCCTGGGGCATCAAAGTATCTCAGGTGGAAATCAAACATGTGGATCTGCCGACGGAAATGCAGCGTGCCATGGCCAAACAGGCCGAAGCCGAGCGGGAACGGCGCGCCAAGATTATCAACGCCGAAGGTGAGTTTCAGGCATCTGCCAAACTGCTGGAAGCCGGTGAGGTTTTAACCAAACAACCGATTACTCTGCAGCTGCGTTATTTGCAAACTTTGCGGGAAGTCGCTACCGAGAACAACTCAACCATCATTTTTCCGTTGCCCCTCGACTTGGTAAAACCATTTCTGAAAATGGCTGAATTGGTCAAACAGGAAGAAAAATCCGAATAACTCAAACCAGCCCTGCGAAGGTTTGAAACCTTCGCAGGGCTAATAAACGATCCCACCAACAGGTTCAGGGGATATGCTCAATCGCATACAGCTCTGAAGAGGCTAAACTCCATTCCATATTGCGCGGCAAATGCAATCGCGAAAACGCTAAAATACCATGTCTCTAAATACATTCTCTTCACTGCGCTCTGCGCTGCAATGTCTAAACCATCTCTTAAAAAGGAATTCTATATTTCTGCTTGATATATCTCTGTAAAATGTATAGTATCATTTATGCTTAAATTATCCAGTATGAAAAATCACAATTTTTCTTTTTTCGTAATCCTTTGCGGTTTTACGGTTCATCTGCAATCGGCGACCCCGGGATTCTATAAAGACCTGTTTATGGATGGCGGCAAGGAACTGACGTCCCGTACATCATTACCGGCTGCAGTATCATTGGATCTCTCAATGGAATACCTGGCGACCGATGATCAAACAATCCAGACCAAGATCATGATTGGCAATGATTATGACGAGAACGGGATTTTACTGTATCCTGATGGAGCGCCCCGGTTTCGCCTGATATATACTAATGGCGGCAGTGCCACCGGTCACGGGAATTCACTGGGCGAGCAGGGGCGCCAACGCGTCAGGTCGTTCTATTATAACGGCGGTTCTTACTCCGGTTCCTGTGCCGGCGCATTCATTGTCAGCGTCAGCTATATGGTTTCGGGAACCTATGAGCCCTATTATCATATCTGGCCCGGTCGAACCCATACCACCGGTCTGGCGGCCACCTATACCGGACATTTCATTCCTGAAAACTCTCCCTTGCTGCATTATAATTATTTCGGCGGAGATCATTATATCAGTACTATTTACCATAATGGCGGCTGTTTTGCCCGCGAAAATGTTGATTTTCCGGCCGGAACAGAAATCCTGTTGCGATATGATTATTCCTCATTGGACATGCACCGGCAGCCCAGCTGCTGGGCCTATAAAAAAAATGACCGGAGCGGTCGACTGGTGGTAATCGGTTCTCATCCTGAAAGCGTCACCTCGGGAGAGCCTCTTGCTCTTATGAAAGCCATTTTATCCTACGCCCTGGCCGGTCAGGGGGCCCCGCAAATCAAGGGTGAACTGGAAAACGGTGTTGCCAGATATATGAACAAATCAACGTCCGATAACGATCCGGCGTACACGAAAATCGGGGATCGGCAGTATCACCACTTCCGAATCGATATTCCGGAAAACACGGAAAACCTGTCGGTTCAACTCGATGGCGATGATAATTTCGAATTCGGACTTTATCTGAACCGGGACACGCTGGCATTCCAGACCATCGCCAATTACCAGGGAACCGGGAGCACGGCTGACGAAGAGATTGCTATTCCGAACCCACCTCCGGGAATATGGTATGTCGCGGTTGAATGCAAAACTACTGTTCAGGCAGTCAAGAAAAGCTGGGGTTATGATTATACCGGGCAAATCGCAGTTCTCAATGGTGCCTCCTATTCCTTGACCGCTAATTGGCATACAAACACGGATATAACAGCAGACAATACCGATCATACTGATGACTACATACTCTATCAGAATTATCCCAACCCCTTTAATTCAAACACAGCAATTGAATACTCCCTTCCAAACTCATCACAAGTTCGATTGACGGTATTCAACACAACCGGCCGAGTCGTCACCATTCTTGTAAATCAACTCCAGACAGCGGGATTCTACACGGTGAATTGGACTGCCCTGAACATCAGTACCGGCGTCTATTATTATCAATTGCAGACCGGTGATTTTCAGCAGGTGAAGAAGATGCTGCTGGTTAAATAGGACTTCCTGAAAAAGTCGTTCTTCACCAACAAGCAATACTACTGAAGAATTACAGTCTAAGAAACTCGATTTGATTATAAATTTCAGTTCTGTTTCATTCCGGGCTTTTCAGGTCGCATTATTAACACCCGACTCATCTGCTTCGTTTAAATTCAGGTTTAAATGATTAGCCGGGACAGCCTTAAAAACGAGTCGGTGGAAGTTTGCCGGTAGAAATTCATGCTCATATCAGCCGATCCGTTTCCGAAACCTTAAGGCCGCCAGACTAATGGTCAGCGCCCCGAAGATAAACATCGCCAGCGCCTGCTTCCAGAGGAAATGTCCCGGTGTACCTTTCAGATAGAGTTCCCGGATAATGATCATGAAATAACGCAGCGGATTGATATACGTAATAATCTGAATAAAATGAGGCATATTCTCGATAGGAATGAAGAATCCTGACAACAACAGAGCAAATATCGAGTAAAACCAGACTATAAACATTGCCTGTTGCTGGGTGTTCGCCATTGTGGAAGCAAATATTCCGACACCCAGAGAGCTCAGCATAAACACCAGACTTAATCCATATAAAATCCAGATGTTCCCTTTCATCCATATTCCGAATACAAATCCGGTGGTCAGAATACCGACATTCAGCAGAATAAATCCAACCGCCACAAAGGGAATGATTTTACCAAGAATCAATTCGTGTTTCCGAATCGGTGTGACCATCAATTGCTCCAGTGTACCAATCTCTTTTTCCCGGACAATTGCCATTCCCGTCAGAAATGAGGTAATCATCGTGACCAGTACACCCAGAATTCCGGGTACGATGTTTTTCCGGCTCTCCAGATCCGGATTATACCACATCCGCGGCACCAGCTCGGTCAGATGAATGCTCTGCATGTGAAACAGCATTCCGGTATCCATCAGCCAATCCTTCTGAAGCCGCACCGCAATCTGACTAATATAACCCTGAATAATTCCTGCTGTATTTCCATCGACACCATCGATGAGCGCCTGGACCTTCGGTCGCTTACCCGAAAA
>QNCV01000138.1 GCA_003645845.1 Fidelibacterota bacterium
ATGATGAACCTGGGGGGAGGCAGTCGGAGCGGATATCCGGGAGCGCTGATAATGGGTTTAACCATGGGTATTGTTGCGGCGCCATGCATCGGTCCCTTCGTGATTGGTCTGCTTACCTATGTAGCCTCCACCGGAAACCCGCTGGTGGGTTTTAGCATGTTTTTCACCCTGTCCATGGGACTTGGTTTACCCTTTATTTTTTTGGCGTTCTTTTCCAGTAAGATTGACAGCCTTCCGCGTTCCGGTGAATGGATGGTGGGTGTGCGAATTATTTTCGGATTGATCCTGGTGGGAATGGCCCTCTATTTTATTCATCCGTTATTACCGGAACCTATTTTCGCGATCATTTTTCCGGTTTATATGATCTGTGCCGGTGTTTATCTGCTGATTTTCAATAAATCGGGGAATAACGCCAAAGGATTTCTGATATTCAAACAGCTGGTTGCTATCGTTGCAGTAATTCTGGGAACCTGGTTTTTAAAGCCGGATTCCGGTCCGGCAGAGGAAATGAGCTGGCAGCCTTACCGGGAGGATATTTATCGGTCGGCAATTCAATCGGACAGACCGGTTATCATAGATTTTTATGCCGACTGGTGTATCCCCTGTAAGGAAATGGATGAAATTACTTTTATCGATCCCGCGGTCGTCAATCTGAGCCGGCAGTTTCATCTGCTGAAGGTTGATTTGACCTCTTCGGTTGATCCCGAAGTTGCCCGGCTGAAGGAACAGTTTCATATCAGAGGCGTTCCCAGTATTCTTTTTATTGATAAAAACGGGAGGGAAATTTCTTCGATCCGAACGCTCGGATTTGAGAAACCGGAAGTATTTCTGGCCAAAATGAATACAGCGCTGTCCAAATAATTAACCGAATCGGGAAGGAAACCGATATGAAAATTAAATACATTTTTATGATTGTCGGTCTTTTTATGGCGATTTTCTGTAGTCAGGCCTGCGGACAGAAAAAGGTTGAATCTACCGGAGAAGTCGGCACTCCGGCGGCAAACTTTTCACTTATTAATCTTGTCGGCGAAGAGGTGACTCTTGATCAGTTTAAGGGCAAGGTTGTTATGTTGAACTTCTGGGCCAGCTGGTGCAGCCCATGTAAATCTGAGATACCGGATTTCATAAAAATGTACGACAAATACCGGAAAGATGGTCTGGAAATTGTAGGTATAGCGCTTTCTTCAGGAAGCGCCGAAAATATCAGCCGGTTTGTAAAAAAGTGGAAAATCAATTACCCTGTTTTAACGGGCGACGAAAAATATCTCCAGGATTTAACGATTAAGTACGGTGGAATTCGTGGGGTGCCGACCACTTTTCTGATTGATCGTCATGGAAATATTCGGCACAAATGGGTGGGCGCCCGGACGGAAAAAATTTTTATGGCAGAAGTGGAAAAATATTTGTAACAGGATCTGTTCAAAATTCAATAATTACGGAGAGGGTACAGTTGTCTGTGCCCTTTTTTCATTAAGTAAGCTTCAATGATCTGAAATCGATACAGGGCAAAGATTCATAATTAAGTGAGGTGGAAAATAAAAAATGCTGCTATCAAACTAAATGATGATTATATTTCCGTATCTGACAAATATTTGTCATTAGGTAAATGGATCGGAAAAGAATATATACGTTTGATATTGTCAAAGGCATTGCAATCCTGTTTGTGATTCCTTTGCATGCGTTGATTTACCAGATTGGCAGAAGCGATCCGTCGCTGTTTGAGCCGATTATTTCGAGACTTCCACGGGAAATTATGCTTGTGCTGGCGCCAATTATTCTGCTTTCGCTCTGGGGACCGATCTTTACCCTGATAACCGGGGCGAATATTGCCTATGGATTTCTGCGGGTTTATAATCGAAATCCAGATGAGAGTTCCGCTTATATTCTCAGACGCTTATTGGCGGCATTTTTACTGATATTAGTAGCCCGTCTGACGAATTTTATTTTCGAGGGTTTTATTATTAGTTACAGCGAGAATCGGGTCATTACTTTCAGGTTTCGCAATTATGCCGATACCCTTGACTCCATTGCCCTGATCAATGTTATTGTGCCGCTATTTATGTTGTATATCATTAATTATATTAAAGCACGACATTTGAAAAAGACTAAGGGACCTCTACTCAGTCCGATTAAGCCGCAATATATCTATATTGGTCTTGGCATTATCACCGCTCTCTGGTTTCTGTTTACACCGGTTGTGCATGCATTAAAACCCTATGTTTATGAAGTTACAACCAGGAATCATTGGCGTTTGCTGTCAATGGTCTACGGAAAAATGACGACCGGGCGGTTTCGATTTTTTCCCATTTTAGGATTTGGATATATTGGCGGCATTATCGGATCGGCAATTTATTATCGGGAACAATTCAGTAATATGCGTAAATATTCCGGAATATTCTTTATTATCACGTTAATATCTTTTGTGGTGTGGTGTTTTCTGTCGGCTAATCCGATTGGTAACGTTGCCACGGATGATAATTCCACTATGTTGCAGGTATTAATTCTGGGAGCAATGGCCTTTGCGGTCGTATTGATGCTCGGCAGATATGACTTTTGTCCGGGGGAGATTCGTGAAAAAAGGATAAAGCGGACGCTTTTTGTGCGACGCTTCAGTGTTGTGACACTGACGATATATATTATGGAATTCGTTCTTGCTCATTGTGTCTACCTGGTTTTCGAAAGGTATTGGGAACACGCCATTCAAATCGTCAACCAGGTTCCGGTCCTGACCTGGGGAATAACGCAAATTTTTATTTTCATTTTTATAATCTGTTTAATCTGGATCGTCATTGTACGGCTTTGGGAAAAGGTCAATTTTATCGGTTCTCTGGAGTGGATTACCCTGAAATTAGGCGCTCTTTTACAGGGAAAGCGAAACACCTGTATCGATACTCAATGGATTCTTTATGGTTATAGAGGTGCTAAGGAGTCTGATTAAAAAGAGATATCCCGTTTTATGATCTCACTGCAGGGCTCACAGTCTATGCTTGCAACTACTCATCGGACTCTGCTTCAAATAAAGATATGTTATCATCGAATGGAATATGGGAGTGCCGCGGCCGGTCAAGTTGCGGGTGGATTATCATTTTTAATACTGTTTAATCAATTAAAACCCGAAATTTACCGGTGACTTCCTCAAACACATCTGGCGCAAGAGCCGTGATCATCTCAGCTTCCAGTTGACGCCAATCAAGGCTTTTTAACTGATCGCTGAGAATGACACCTTCAATAGGGAGTCCAGCGGGGAGCGTGACTTCAAAAGGATAGCCCTTTGACTGTTTAGTAACCGGGCAGCAGAGAACCAATCCGACCCTGGTATTATATCGTTTTGGAGATAACACGTAAGCTGGCCGACGCCCGCGCTGCTCATGACCCCGCTGAGGAGAAAAATTTAACCAAACCAGATCGCCGCGGTCAGGGACATAATTCCTTTTCATAAAAGTTCCCGTCCCTCGGTACCACCAAAATCAACTTCACGGTGAACATTAAAATCGGTAATATCGGCTAAGAGATTATCCAGATGATATTTTTTATCGGGGGGCAGTGGTTTGATTACCAGGTGTTTGTCAACAACACTGAGTTCGATCCGGCTACCGTATTCCAAATGGGTCTCTGCGGCAAAGGACTTTGGAATCCGGATCGCTAGGCTGTTGCCCCATTTTTGGACTGTTTTTTCCATAGCAAAACTCCAATGTATCTACATAGAAGATACATTATTCCAACCGTCCTGTCAAGCATTTTTGGACCTATAAATATATCGGTTGAAATCTGTGACAAAGATTATTTTGAATTCTCAAAATTTCTTGTATTTCCAAAATTATTGCCCTATCCTAAGAAAGTTTCGAATATATTCTAAGGATTTTCAGAATACTTTTACAAATGCCGAAGCTCCTCATCCTAATCGACATCGACGGTACCCTGCTCTATCCCGGAATGACACCACGGCATGCCCTGTCAGCGGCGATCAGGCAATATACCGGTAAGACAATTGAATTTACCGTACCCATGCTGGCGGGAATGACCGACCCGTTGATTGTCAGAAATGCTCTGGATTTTCTGGGAGTCGGCGATAATATCAGAGATAATTTACCGGAGCGGATTCTGGAGACCTACCTGGAAATTCTGGCCGATCATTACCCTCGGGCGAAGGACCCTCGACTCTATCCGGGCGCCCGGACATTGTTGCGACTCTTGCAGGATATGCCGGTGCGTCTCGGTCTGATTACCGGAAACCTGGAACGGGGCGCCATGATCAAACTGCAGCCATTCGGTCTGGCTGAATATTTCAGTATGGGGGTTTTTGGCAGTGATCATTCCGATCGGGACAGGCTGCCGCTGATTGCCCTGGAAAAATGTCACGAGCGATTCCGGGAGAATTACTCCCCCAAACAGGTCGTTATCATTGGAGATTCTGTCCGGGATGTCTTATGTGCCCACCGTAACGGTATGCGGGCCATTGCGGTGGTTCGGCACAAAGATCGCCTGGCATCAATCACAGCGGAAAATCCCGATTTGATCGTCAGTGGTTTTATAAAACTCGATCCGGTTAAGAATTATCTGGTAACACTCATAGGATGATTAGGCCGAAGTTCGATGGTATGTCTTTTTCCTTTTATCTTTTACCTTTTTCCTTTTATCTTTGAAACATGTTATCGAAAAAAACCAAATACGCCATTATTGCCCTGGTTCGCCTTGCCAGGGAATACAAGCAGGAACCGTTGCAGATCGGCGTGATTGCAGAGGAAGAAAAAATCCCGAAGAAATTTCTCGAGACTATTCTCCGGGAACTGAAAAACGCCGGGATTCTGACCAGTGTCAAAGGCCGCAACGGCGGTTATTATCTCAGCCGGGATCCGGAAGAGGTCAATCTGGCAACCATCATCCGCCTGTTTAATGGGCCGATCGCCTTTATTCCCTGTGTCACCTATCTCTACTACGAGGCTTGTGATGTCGGCAAAGAGGAGGAATACTGCGGGATTCGGTCGGTTTTTAAGGAAGTGAGAGATGCAACGGTGGAGATTTTTAAACAAGCCACGCTGGCCGAAATTATCCGTCGTGAGGATATGTTACACAGGGTAAAATAAAAATTTTCTTGCATATATCTACTATGTTGGTAGATTATATATACTTTAGTGAATATCGGGGATTTCCGGTCTTTTAATGCTGATTTGTAGATTATTGGGAATTTATTTTTGAAAACCTGCGATTGATTTTAAATGAGAGAAAAATGATGCGATACAAACCCGGTGACAGCGATTTGTCATATCTACTCTGGCTAATGCTCGATTTTAAAAGTAGTCTGTTTCAGGGGATTTGAGCCACGATGCGTTTTTACAATTATCGAAGTTTAAAAATAAAAATCCCATATAGCGGTCAGTAGAAAAAGATTTAAAATGTATCAATTGTCTAAGCAGTTTGTTTTATTTATAATATCTACTATATCGGTAGTAATAGTATCCATTGCTGTCTGTGAAAGCAATTTACGGGGAAACTATTTGCCGGTTCAAAGAATGCACCCGGGCGCCTCTCATATATTATTAGAAAAATAAGGAGCAAAAAATGGAAATGACAGTAGGTTTATTTTTATTAATCCTGATAATGGCTTTTGTATGTGAATGGTTAGATTCGTCATTAGGAATGGGGTATGGCACAATTCTTTCGCCGGTTTTAATAATAATGGGTTTTAATCCCTTAGTTTCTATTCCTGCAATATTGATATCCCAGGCCTTTGGTGGTCTGACTGCATCAATATTTCACAGTCAGTTTGGCAATGTTTCTTTTAAAAGAAATTCAAAAGATTTAAAAATTGCCTTTGTAGTTACATTATTCGGTATAATGGCCACTATTTTGGCCGCAATAATATCCCTCAACATTCCTAAGGTCGTGTTAAAGACTTACATAGGCGTTCTTGTTTTAGTGATGGGAATTATAACCTTGCGAAATATTCAATTCAAATTTTCATGGAAAAAAATAATAAGCATAGGAGTGCTTAGTGCGTTTAACAAAGGTTTATCTGGAGGAGGATTTGGTCCGGTTGTAACATCCGGGCAAATATTAGCCGGTCAAAAACATAAAGGAGCCATTGGAGTTACTACTCTTGCCGAAGCTCCTATCTGTATTGTAGGATTTTTTACATACTTAATTGGAAGAAGTATTGGCGAATTCGATGGCGCTGTAATGAGTATGCCTGTTTCAGAATTCTTTTCCACAATGTTTTCTCCACATATGGTTCAGTGGGAATTAGCTCTTGCATTAATATTGGGTTCGGTACTGGTTGCTCCTTTTGGCGCTCTTACGACAAGAAATTTAAATAAAGAAAAAATGCATATAATCCTTGGAGTACTTGTTACAGTATTAGGAGCCTGGACACTTTTAAAAACCTATGTTTTTTAATATGATCTAATTTTTGATATTACACTGTATTTAACGCTGGTGATCTGCGAAAAATCCGGGTTGGTGATTCATCTCTACTTCGGAATCACCCGCCGGACAGCGTCGATAATCGTTCCATCCACCCATTTGATCACGGCTACGATCTCATCACCGAGATTGGGTTTTTCCGGCATACCGCAAATCTTCTCGGCTTCCTCCTTCAACTCCTGAATGGATTTCAGCGGAAGTTTGGTGCCTTTCAATGCTTCAAGCAGGTCTTTTCGTCGTGGATTAATGGCAATGCCCCGTTCGGTGACGATGATATCGATCAATTCTCCGGGTCCGGTAACGGTGGTGACTTCGTCACGGATGACCGGAATCCGATCCCGGAAGAGGGGAATCGGCAGAATCACGGTCTTACTGAAGAGACAATTTTGCCAGCCGCCGATGCCGTGCAGCAGATAGCCGTCGGAATGGGTGTTGACATTGGCGTTGAAATCCAGATCGACTTCAGTAGCGCCGAGAATCACGATATCCACAAACTGGGCGAAATTTCCTTTTCCGTGGTAATTATAACTGGTGAAGGGTGAGGTGTCGCGGTGCCGGGGATTGTCCCGCATGGAACGCACGCCTTCGAGGTCGAAGGTTTGTCCGTCGAGAATATAGTCAACCAGTCCCTCTTCGAGCATTTTGACCAGATACTGGTTGCTTCCGCCTCGGGCAAA
>QNCV01000139.1 GCA_003645845.1 Fidelibacterota bacterium
ATCGGTGTATCGTTATGACAACAATCTGAATAAATATATTTTACCCTTCTGGAACATTGTCAATCTCCAGTCGGATAACCTGCTGATTAATTATCGGGCTGAATTTAAAATTAAGGACCTTGGTGCCTGGGTAACTTTGGAAGCTCAGCAGGTGGTTTTCGATCGGGATCGTTATACCGGTCTGGATGATTCCTTGGCGGTGGGTTATCTAACAGCGTCCGGTGAAATGATGACGATTCCGGAGCAGGAACGGGCTGATGAAGCTTATAAAAATTACCGACGGGTTTATGAAGAATACTGGTACAAGAGGGAAAATCAGAAGAATGTCTGGCTATTTAATCTGCGAGTCAGCAAATCTCTTCTGCGGGGAACAGAAGTATCGTTTTATGTCAACAACATTTTTAATTATCATCCGCTTTATCAACGACAACGGGTGTCTTCCGGTACGAAATCCTATACAATGTTAAACCCGGATTTGTTCTTTGGAGTTGAGTTCAGCGGAAAAGTCGACAGGTTATTTGGCGGACATCATGGAAAATAATATCAATAAAGTATTTGTTAGTATTCTGATTGTCGTAATTGGTCTGTTTATTCCAGCCTGTGAGGAAAACGTCAGTCCACCGGCTTCGATGCGGCTGAATCTTGCTGTAAATGTTGTCGATACCACCGGATTTTATTATGAGCATTTTGGATCAGATCTGGTCGACAGTGCAGACGTCTATATTAATTCAATTTCATATTATACGAATAATGATACAATCAGTGATTCACTTGGCGCGGCGCAATTTATCCAGATCCTGCCTGATCGTTATAACATTTCTGCATCGAAGCGGGTCAAAGTCAATTTGAACAACAAGTATTTTGATTATATTCTGAACGGACAGGTTCAGGATGTCAGCATTTTTCAGGATAATACAATAACACTATATGTTTACCCCAGCCTTCCGGGACAATTATTATTCAGTGAAATATATTATAACGGTTCACCACCTCAGGCTCCGTATAATATTCCTCAATATTTTCATGACCAGTTTACAGAGATTTATAACAACTCCGATGAAGTCATTTATCTGGATAGCATTATTATCTCGGATGTGGATTATGGACACGCCGAAGAAGACTTCGTGTATGCCATCCATGCCTATATGTTTCCCGGTTCCGGTCAAGATTATCCGCTTAATCCCGGTGAATTTGTGGTTGTTGCTCAGGATGCAATCGACCACACTACCGCTGTACCAAGCAGTATTGACCTCAGTGGTGCGGATTTTGAATATTATGTCGGGCCGCCGGATGTGGACAATCCCGATATCCCCAACATGATTAAACTTCATCATAAATACGGTGTGGATTTTCTCTACTCCGTTTTTAATGATGCCATTGTGATGTTGAAGGTCAAGGACCCCTATGCCTTGGGCTATAGTCAGTTTGACTGTTTACTATTGCCATTCAGCTCCGTAATTGATGGTGTTGATTATCGCGACAACCTGTCGGAAATAGAGTATAAACGTTTGCCATCATCAATCGATGCCGGTTTAACCGGTGGGTTTGAATCATATCAGAATAAATCAATTCAGCGCAAGATAGATTTTTACAAGGGTGATCGTATCATCTTAATGGACAACAATAACAGTAGTATTGATTTTCAAGTGATGGATCGACCAACGCCGGGGTATATAATTGGTGAATAAAGGTATGGACAGATATCAAAGACAGATCGGAATTATCATTGGATTGATATCATGGATTATGCTGTCTGTAAATGCTCAATCTCCAATCCGACTTTATGATCCAATGCCCTACCATGCCGGTATTTTTCTGCAGGCTGTCATTGATCAGTCAACCGCAAATCCTTCCTGGAATTTTATTGATGATTCCGTGACATCGGTTAAGTATTCGTTCCAAACATTATCAACAAACGGGAATTTTCGCCGGGCGATGGATCCGAATGGGATCTCGGATAATTACTGGACTGCCAGTGGTTCGAAATATCTTGGAGAAAAAAGTCTGTTTTATGGCAGTTTTTCCTATCGGTTAAAAAATGATAAGGATAAAATGTGGGCGCAGAACCGCCAGCCTTATACCAGTTTACCATTTATCCTGGCGGACAGCTCCACCGGGGACTGGGAGCTGAACGGTTTAATGTGGAATGTCGATATTTCCAGGGAACTGATCCGGGATAAGCTTTATAGCGGACTGTCGATATTTTATAATGTCGATGAACGGTATCAGGATATTTTTCCCCGACCCCGGGCGAATCACCGGGATATGTTCGTAAATACGGGGATTGGATATATAAAAGATGAAAAATCCCGAATCGGAACGATGGTGAAGTACTACAATATCCAGGAATCCCTGACCACATCCAAGTATAGCCTCGATCAGGAAAAGACTCCGATTTTCTATAAATTCCGCGGGCTGGACACACCACTAATTTTCCGTGGAGAAACCAGCGAAGAACGGCTTTATTCGATTGAGGGCGCTTCGCTGATGATTGACGGTCTCGTTAAACATTTCGATCTGGCGGATATTGATTTTTCGGTCAATTATGGCATTTCCCATGCCGATAATGTGGATGGCGGAGCTTATCCAATCAAACAGGGGAAATGGCGGGATCAGTACGGGAGTTATTCCCTGACATTGCTGTTTGCATTAGGTAATACCAATTGCCTGAAACTGTTCTCCAACGGCTTCACCCGCAATTTAGATGCGGAACATCCTGATTTACACCTGGATATTTATTCGGAGAAAGAGAAGATATTTAATGGCGGTGTCACGCTGGATATGGGACGTCAACATGGTTGGATGCTGAGTCCGACAGCAGAATTTCTTTCAAGAAGTTTTAAGCGGGTGGATACATTCAACGGTATTCTGGATTATTTTCCGGGAAGATTGGGAAGATTTTATCTGAAAATGGATATACCGGATCGTGGTTTTACCGATTTCAACCTGGGAGTCGGTTTTGACAAATACAGAGTCGGAGATGATAAAGTGTATATCCCGCGGAATGTCGGTTTCTTTTATCAGAACGTAACAATGACGGATGAATCCTATTACAGCAGTGACTATTCGGCATTTCGTATATCGGAGCAGTTGTCGTTTGGAAAAAAACGCCGTTATTTGCTGGTTCTTGACTATCTGAGGATTATGCCTGATTCTGATATGTTTAATTACCGGGAGCAGCTGCAATTGTCATTGATTGTAGAAGACATGATGAGAAAATCACGTTAATAGAGATTTGATGAGACGGAAAAAAGATATTCTAGTGCTGTTTGTAATGATTACAATGCTTGCAGCCAAAACGCAGTTGGTCCAGCCAGGCACAAACCTGAATGCTTCGTTTGCCATTATTATCGATCAGAAAAGTTATAATAAGGTCGAAAACGCAGTGCTGGCATATCGTGACGCAGTCGAAAAGGATGGACTGTCATCTTATATCTTAATTGTCGATAATGTCTCACCGGATGAAATTCGCCGGGAGATCATTCAACTAAAAAGCAATGATGCCGGCCTGGAAGGGGTCGTTTTTATCGGTGATATACCGATACCGATGATTCGGGACGCCCAGCACCTGGCGTCGGCATTTAAAATGGATCAGGTACGGTTTAAATTTAGTCGATCATCGATTCCGTCCGACCGTTTTTATGATGATTTTAATCTCGATTTCAAATTTCTGGAGCAGGATACATCGAATACTCTTTTATATTATTATTCACTGACGGCAGCGTCAGCCCAGACGGTTCACAGTGATATCTATTCCGGTCGGATCAAACCACCATTTAAGGGTGAAGAAAAATATAGGCGGATTCAGGATTACCTGATGAAAGTTGTGGCCCGGAAAAATGCCAAAGAGCGGCTGGACAATATGCTCCGTTTTAACGGCCACGGCTATAACAGTGAATCGCTGACCGCCTGGGAAAATGAGTCAATTGCGTTGCGTGAACAATTTCCAAATCTCTATGAACCCGGCGGAAAGATTAAGTCCCTTTATCATGAGATGTCCCCGGAATTGAAGTCGATTATCATTAATAATCTGCAGGATGAAAACCTGGACCTTGCGCTGTTTCATGCCCATGGCGGGGTAGAGACCCAGTATTTACTTGGCTATCCGCCGGCTGCGAATGTTTCTCAGAATATTGATGCGGTCAAGATGTTTCTCAGAAGCAAAATCCGCACTGCCAAACGCCGGAAACGTGATGTGGAAGAAGCCAAAGCATACTACATGGAACAGTACGGCGTTCCGGAATCCTGGTTTGAAGGAGCGTTTGATGACTCGGTGATTGTCGCGGATTCCATATACTCAGCCAATTTGGACATGGATATCAGCGATGTCAGCAAGTTTCGGACCGGGGCGGAGCTGATCATTTTTGATGAATGTTTTAACGGTTCGTTTCATCAGGACCGCTATATTGCCGGTGAATATGTTTTCGGCGATGGCGATGTCATTGCCGGAGTGGCGAATTCAGTCAATGTCAAACAGGATATCTGGACCGATGAAGGTCTGGGGCTTTTGAATTACAATGTCCGTCTGGGGCAATGGCACCGGGAAGATGGCTATCTGGAAAATCACATCATTGGCGATCCGACATTCCGTTTTCACAATCCCGATGAAAAAGACTGGTCCTTATTGCTACAGAAAAACAAAGACAATTTGCGGTTCTGGAAAAAAACATTAAAAAGTGAAGATGTAGCCCTAAGATCACTATCTGTTCGCAAGATTGTTGATCTGGAAAGTAAAGATGCGGTGCCGGAGCTGGTAAATATTTACAATAGTGATAATTCCTTTATCGTCCGATTAAGTGCACTGAAGGGACTTGCGGAATTCAGAACGCCGGAATTCGAAAAAATACTTTTTAATTCGGTCGATGATCCCTATGAATTAATTCGCCGCTTTTCCGTCCAGTGGATGGGAGTTGTTGGTCGTGAAGATTATCTGCCGGTGCTTGTTCAAAAAGTTGTACATGATCCGTCCGACCGGGTGAACTATCTGGCCAAGGGCGCCCTGGAAAAGATTGCCCCGGAGAAGGTTTATCCACTGTTTGAAAAAGAGATTCAGCAATTACCGGAATCGACCGCTAATAATGAATTTCTGGAATGGATGAAGAACTCTTATGAACGCTCGACCGATCGGTTAAGGAAAGAGATTATTCCTGAGCTTAGCACCGATACATTGGCCCTGAAAAAACGGATCGGTGCCGTACGAACATTGCGTAATTATCAGTTCCAGGAAGCGCTTCCGGTGCTGATTTCACTGGTGTCCGATAAAAATGAGGCGACTGAATTACGGGTTGTCGGGCTCGAAGCGCTCGGCTGGTATGCGTTTAGTTATAACCGGGAGAAAATAGTGGCTGCCTGTGACCAATTGCTGAACCGAACGGAAACACCGCCTGATGTTAAAGATGAAGCATTGAAGACCCGAAAGCGGATCATTGCCGGTTATACCGATCCGGTAAATCCGTAAAAGTTATTCGGGTAATTGAACTAAATAACGCAACGTTCACTAATCATTAAAAGATTAAGATGTGATTTTTTCTAATGTTCTTTTTGAAGAACAAAAAGAACCGAAAATTCTCCGGCTACATAAAATTGATCTGAAATTTCCGTTTACAGACTGTAATGTTGTATTACTTATACAAGCCGTATTTCTTTGTCGCTTCGAACATCGCAATGCAGTTTTCTGGCCTGACGCCCGGATGAAGTGAATTGGATGAGCAGATGATCAAACCGCCATCCTGACCGGCAGTTTCAATCGCGGTTTTTACGGCCTGATAAACATTCTCTTTTGAACCCGATGACAGCAGCGCCTGGCAATCGATATTGCCCAGCAGGCAGAGTCTTCCTTTGGTGTATTCTTTCACTTTTACCAGATTCATTCCCGCCTGAGGCTCGAGGGGATTGAGCCCGTCATATCCGGTTTCCATCAGAATATCCAGGAGAGGCCAGACATTGCCGTCGCTGTGACGGATGACTTTCAACCCAAGAGCATGGGCTTTGTCAACGAGTTGCCGATTGTAGGGATTAATGAACTCTTTGAAGTGTTCGGTTGAAACAAACGGCCGGTTTTTATCGGCGATATCGTCCTCGACAATCAGCACATCGAGCCCCATTTGTTTCAACAGGTTGATCTTTGCAAGATTGTAATCGGTGATCATTTGGCAAACGCTGTGAACAAACCGGGGATTGTCGTAAATATTGATCATGAAATTTTCCAGTCCCATGAGGCGGGTAGCCCGGACAAAGGCTCCCCGCATCATCCAGAAAATGGCTTTTTGATCACCGAAATGCTGCTTTGCGAAATAGAGCAATCGGAGCTCGTCGGGAGTAGGCTTTGGAGGAGCATAGCTCCTGAGATCTTCATCGTTGAGCACCGGATGTTTAACCGGGACGGGGAGTCCGAAGGCACTCTTTTTATAGGTGACTCCGAACTGGTCGACGACGTATTCATCGTTCACCGGTTTTTCATTCAGCAGGTCAAAGCAGGTCAGACCATCGACACCATAGTGTTCGTGAATGGCAAAAAATGCATTTAGCAGCAGCATCGTTTCCTGTTCGTCCATGTCATAGACATTATCTTTTTCAGGCAGTGGCATAGACGGGTTCATCAAACGTGTAATTCCTTTGATGGTAACTTCATTAATGGCATGAATATAGAGAGGAACACGGTCAGGCTTTTCTCCGGATAAACATGCCAGTATTCGTTCTCGTCCGGTCATTATGTTATCCATTTACTCTTATGTTTTGTTTTCTAAATAAATTTTCAGTTTTTTCTGATCATCTTCGGATAATCTATTTGCAATTGTTTCCGGAAGAATAAAGGGGTGTTGATTCGGTTCCTCAATGCGCCATCCCCATTGGGTGTTTTTCAGAATAAACCGGATTGTTTTTGGCTGAGGGTTGATTGTTATGACAAATCCTTTGCTGTTTTGTGAAACAGGGGCGATTACATCATAAGTCACATTATAGAGAGCTTCATCTGATTTTACATAAACAGTATCGATTTTATATCTGGAGATCATTGTTGCCGAGTCCCAG
>QNCV01000140.1 GCA_003645845.1 Fidelibacterota bacterium
CCAGTTTGTAATAAGCATCCATTAAATCCGTCCCTAAGGTCACCACACCATGCCGTTCGAGCAGCAAGGCATCCGCTTCACCGGAATATTCACCAACAAGCTCGGCAAACTCCTGTGTTGACGGCGTCCGATAGGGTACCAGGGGGATTTTCCCCAGCGTAACGACAACTTCGGGAAATAATAACTCGTCCATTCCCTGACCGATCATTGCATAGGCGGTTGCGTAGGGAGAATGAACATGAATAACCGCCCGGATATCCTGACGAACTTCGTATATAGAGCGATGCATTTTGTACTCCGAAGAGGGTTTCATTGCACCCTCATAGCGGTCAGGATAAACAGTCACTATTATCTCGGGTGTCAGTTCACCTTTTGAAACCCTGGTAGGCGTAATGAGAAAGGAATCTTTATCCATTCTCGCACTGATATTCCCGTCATTCGCCGCAACGAATCCCTGTCGGTGAACCAGTGCACCGATCTTACAAATTTCCTGAAGTAATTCCATCTTCATTAAATCTGCGATTTAATCTGTTTAAAACCGGTATAGGGTTGCAGAATTTCAGGGATGGTAATCGTCCCCTCATCGGTCTGATAGGTTTCCAGAAATGCAATCATTAAGCGAGGTGTTGCTACTCCTGAACCATTCAGAGTATGGACAAAATCAACTTTGCCATCAGAATTCCGACGATAGCGGATGTTTGCCCGACGGGCCTGAAAATCTTCAAAATTGCTGACACTGGAAACTTCAAAGTATTTTTGAGAACCCGGAGCCCAGATTTCAATATCATAACATTTCGCAGCAGCAAAACTGAGATCACCGGTGCATAACGAAACGACTCTGTAATGCAAATTCAGAGCCTGAAGCACATCTTCAGCATCTTGCAATAATTCCTCATGAGCCTGATAGGATGTCTCCGGATGAACAAAACGCACCATTTCAACTTTGTTGAATTGATGAACCCGTGACAGACCCCGGGTATCTTTGCCGTAGGAACCGGCTTCCCGCCGAAAACAGGCAGAGTATGCCGCGTAGTGAATAGGCAGTTGACTTTCGGGAATGATTTCATCACGGTGAAGATTGGTGACCGGTACTTCCGCAGTGGGAATTAAAAACAGATCGTCGGCATTATCAAGATACATATCCTCTTCCAGTTTGGGAAGCTGGCCGGTCCCGAAGGCGGAATCCCGGGATGTCAGAAAAGGAGGAAATATTTCCTGGTAATTGTGTTCTTGGGTGTGTAAATCAAGCATGAAATTGATAAGGGCGCGCTCCAGTCGGGCGCCGGCCTTTTTGTAAACAGGAAAGCCGCTTCCGGAGATTTTTGCACCCCGGTGAAAATCCAGAATATCTAATCTCTCCGCCAGGTCCAGGTGATCTTTCAAGGGATAGTCGTATTGCGGCTTTTCACCCCATTCCTTAACCGTCTCATTATCCTTCTCGGAAAATCCGATCTTAACCGATTTATGCGGAAGATTCGGCAATGTGATCATAATGGCGTGGATCTGCTCGTCAACAATCTTTATCCGGTCATCGAATGCCTTTATTTTTTCACCAACCTGTTTCATTTCGCTGATTTTGCCGGAGGCATCTTCTTTGGCCTTTTTCAATCGAGCAATTTCAGAAGACACGCGGTTTCGCAAACCTTTTAATTCATCACTTTGGGATATTATCGAGCGTCGTTGTTCATCAAGTTCCAATAATTCATCGATTTTATCACCGCTGTTCTTTGTTTTTAAACCCCTTTTAAAATACTCCGGATCCTGTCTGATTTTTTTAATATCTAGCATTCAATCCTCATTATATCTATACTCATTTCAACATCATTACAGACGGTAAATTAACGAATATTTTGTTATTATAAAGGGATAAAATGCTCTTATGGAGCCGGAACCCGATCAGTTATAGGCGGCTTTATGTTTTTTTCGCAACCCGACAAGAAGTGTCTGAATAATAATTTTCATATCCAGTAAAATCGACATATTCTCAATGTAATACAAATCGTAGCGCAATTTTTCACGGACATCGTCAATACTCTCATCGTATTTATATTTGATCTGCGCCCATCCGGTAATGCCCGGTTTGACGATCAATCTCCGGGCATAAAATTGGATAGATTGCTCCAATTCGTTGACGAAATAGGGACGTTCCGGTCGCGGTCCGACGATGCTCATATCACCCAGTAACACATTGACAAATTGTGGAATTTCATCAAGCCCGGTGCGCCTGAGAAATTTTCCCATCCCTGTGACGCGCGGGTCTTCCTTCTCGGCCCACTTCGGCCCGGTTTCATCTTCAGCATTCGGCATCATCGACCGAAATTTTATCAGCTCAAATTCCTGTTTGTTCTTTCCAACCCGTTTTTGTTTATAAAATACGGGGCCATTCGAATCTATTTTGATAGCCAGCGCGATGATCAACCAAAAAGGGAAAAAGACTACCAGTACGATTAATGATACACCGATATCGATAAATCGCTTCAATAACCATTCCCAGGTTTTCATATTCGAACCGAAAAACCGGATCAGAGAGACGCCGTAAATATGGCTGGTTTTAAATCCCGACATCAGATTGTAGAAATCCGGCAGCAATTTTACCGATACATTATAATGACTGAAGAGTGCGATTAAATCCATAATCGTGTCACTCTCGGTATTGTCAAGGGCAATAATGACCTCTTTGATTTTTTTCTTTTTAATGAACTTCGGAATATCTTCAAAGCCACCTAAAACCGGCACTCCATTAATCAATTTACCAACATTGCCATTGGCATGATCGTCGATATATCCGACCAGGTTGAACTTTAATTCAGGAACATATCTGATTTTGGTTGCTACGTTTACGGCCCGATTCGAAGCGCCGATAATTAAAGTGGGCCTGCGTTTAAAGCCCAGTAAATCGTTGTTTTTCAAAATTCCAATCAATATTAATCGGCCGGCGCTGATACCAATAAACAGAATAATGGCGTAGACAACTAAAACACGCCGCGCAACAATAATCGGAAAGTTTATTTCAAAAGTAACAAAGAAAATAAACAGTGTTCCCCAAAATACAATTTTCAACACCGTGAATATTTCATCGATCCGGGATGTATCCCATTCAATGAAATAAAGATCGTTGGCTGCCAGCAGGATTATCCAGAAAATGATCGTCCATGAAGTCTGTAAAACCAGCTCGCTGGTGGTAAATTCCCGACTTAAAAAGGGTACGCATCGCCAGTAATATGTTACATAAAATGCAATAATGATAAAAATTGTGTCACTTAATACAAAAAGCAACGACTGAATAAATTCGGAAGTATCAAAGGGAATGAATTTGTTTTCCTTCTTCCCGTTCCCGTTAAGCATTCCATTGGTTTTTCCATTACCGTTGCCGTTTTCACCATTTCCCACGACAATCAGGTTACGTTCAATTTCAACATAACCCAGCCGACGGATTAACATGGCCAGCAAGACACCGCCTACAACAATCACTGTAACAATCGCCCGGGTATTCAGGAAAAGAAAGGAGACTCCCATTATTCCGGCAAGCAAACTAAAAAAATAAATGGTCAATACGGCATTTCGATGGGAAAAACCGATGGACATCAACCGGTGATGAATATGCTCCTTATCTGCCATAAAAGGATGCATGCGTTTACTTGCCCGCCGGAAAAAGGCAATCAGGGTATCCAGAGCCGGAACAGCCAGGACCATTAACGGTAATATGATATTCAGTGTATTGGTATGACCGACCCGGCCAACTTCCAGCGAAATCACCGATATGGAAAATCCCAGAAATAGCGAACCGGCGTCGCCCATAAATATTGATGCCGGATGAAAATTATATTTCAGAAAACCCAGATTCGCCAGAAGCAGTAATACATTGATCAACGCCACCAGGGTTCTGCCGGATTGCATACTGATTAACGCAAAAGTAGCAAATATAATTGTCGCCACGCCGGCGGCCAGACCGTCAAGTCCGTCCAGAAGATTCATGGCATTTGTAATAAACACAATCCACAATATGGTGAATAAAAATGAAAATGTACCGAGATGGATATTCCCCAGAACCGGTAAATACAGGGTATCGAACTGAAAACCGCCCACCACTACCAGAATCGCCGCGAATATCTGACAGTAAAATTTGGTCGAGAATTTCAATCCCTTCAGATCATCATACAACCCCACCAGGGTGATGAACGTACAGGCAATTCCGAGAATATAGTAATGTGTGGGCACTTTCCCGGCAATGATCGGCACCAGAAAAACCGAAATTCCCGTCCCGATGATAACTGACAATACAATCGCAACTCCACCGAGATATGGAATGAACCGTTTATGAACTTTACGCACATTTGGAATATCGCCGATGTGATACTTCAGAGCGACGCTCCGGGCAACTCGGGTCAACACCAGCGAACTGCCTAATGTAACAACTAAAATTATAAACAACTGTAAATACACAACATTACCTTAAATTTCAAATAGTCCTACCTACCTTCTCTAAAAAGGAGACGATCCGCTGAACTTCAAGATCGTGCTATTTCGGGAAATTTATTTTGGGATTTTTATGTTACGTAGCAAATATTTGTCGGGATCATCCTCAGCATTTCATCTGACTGAAATGTAAAAACAAATTAGTAACATGGCAAGGAGAAATTTGAATTAACGAGAACTATCAGGCGATTGCCACTTTGAAAATGTTTGTCCTAACAATACTTTCACAACTCCAATCAACGCAGACCAATGAACCATGCAAAAATAATATGGGACATAAAACAATTTCTCTGGGCGCTGAAATATAAAACCGATAAACGCGAAAAAGTAAAATATTATTTGTCCAAGTAGAATAAATAGAAAAAACGGTTTATAACATAGTCCCAATGAAGTAACTAAAATAATAAGACTCAATAAACTAGTAAACCAACGAACAAGTTTATGAAAAATAAATTCAAAGAAACGGATACCTCGAATTTCTTTTCTCATTTTCAGAAAGCCTACGAGACCTCTGTTAACAATTCTTATTTTTCGATTAAATTCCTCATTCACATTGAGTGCGGTTTTTTCACATGCAATTGCAGAGGGTTCATAAATGACTAATAATCCTTTAGAGCCAATCCGCATAGGTATCTGGAAATCATTTGCAATATCCGGCTCTAATTTCATCAACAGATTTTTTCGAATGGCAAAAATTGAACCATTTGCAATAGAGAGTTGACCAATCTTACTCTCTAATATTTTTAACATGTGTTCGTATCGCCAATATAATCCCTCACCTTTTGCTATATTGGATCGATCTGTCTGAATCAGTTTTAGCTGGCCAACAACACACCCGATGCGATTATCAGAAAAATTTTGAACAAGTTTTTCAACCGCATCTTCATTATAAAAACAATTAGCATCAGAAAAAATAACTATATCACTTTCGATATGGACTAAAGTCTTATTTAATGATGTATTTTTTCCCTGATTCTCTTCATAATGAAATAATCTTATGTAATCCGAGTATCTCTTGCAAATCGATTTGGTACGATCTGTAGAGCCATCTGAAACAATTACGATCTGTAGTTTTGGATATTTTATCTTTAAGCAATTTTGGATTTTTTTCTCAATGACTTTCTCTTCATTATATGCAGAAATAATTAACGTTACACTTGGGTAATAATCGTTACCTTTATTTACTTGAACTCCATTAAACAGGCTGTAAACCCAAAGAGTAAAGGGATAGCCAAAATAACAAAAGAATAAAATGGTAAAAGAAAACCAAAATAATATTTCTAACAAAACTTCCATCAATATTTCAATAACATAGGTAATGCTAATTTCGTTAAATGATTACATTTTATTTTAAGACTTTGTAAAATTCAATAAAGGATTCCTCATATATTTCCCAATTATAATATTTCAGGAAAGCCTCCCGACCATTTTCCCCACACCTTCTAAGCTCGGTTGGATTATTAATCAAATCCAATATTCTATCTTTAAATCTGTCAATATTAGAATAGGGTTCTAAATATCCACATCGATTTTGTCTGATATATTTATTATTACATGCACTTTCCTCTGCTACAATTGCCAAACCAGCAGCCATATATTCAAATAATTTTGTTGGAATCGCCCGATTATGATACTGACCATATGGTAATAAAACCGAAAGCCCAATACTAGATTCTATTAATATGTTTAATAGTTTATCCGGCGGAACCCAATCAATAAATTGAAATTGCTTTTCGATTTGAAGGTACCTGATTTTTTCCATTAGTAAAGTTTCTTCGTGATCAGATAAAAAATTACGAACAAATTTAAATTGTATAGTCGGATCAACATCAGTAACCTTTTTTACAATCTCAGCCATAACTAATGAGCCTCGAACAGCCATTAGGGTACCCGTATGAATAATTACACGTTTTGTATAATCTTTTTTAGGAATTTGTACAGTGCGAAAACTTCCAGCACGAGCAAAGTTTGGTAATAATAATGTGTGACATTTGTAATTATTAAATCTGTTTCTCATATGTTTTTCAACAACAATAATATTACGGATTATTCGGGCGGCAAAATGTTCAAAAGTATCAACTGACCATCGGATTATTCTAAAAAACCAATTATCACGATTTGCAAATAAACGCACAGCATAATTCTCATGAACGTCATAAATTACATTAGAATTAGTAAAAATCTTAAAAAACAATCCGACGAATAATAAATCCGGATCGTGAAAATGAATAATTGAATATCGTTTGGATATACATATTTTTATTATTCTTAACCAATTAACTGGTCTCATTAATTTTGGTAGTTTTGGTATGCCAACAATATTTATTCCGCGATATTTAAAATCCTTCCCCTCGGGTGCAATTAAATCAATTTCATATCCATTATTCAATAATGATATTGCTTCTTTGTCAAGAATTCGACGATCATTATATTTATGTACGCTAGTAATAATACAAATTTTTTTATCTTGCATGCTATTCA
>QNCV01000141.1 GCA_003645845.1 Fidelibacterota bacterium
GTTATCCGAAAGAATAAAAATCGGTAACAAGATCATAGGTCTTTTACCGTCAAATTGATAAATTTGGCGGTTATTTTATCAAACCAAACTAAAAAAGAGGTTTCCGTGTCTATTCATGAAAATCGTACAGTAAATTGCCCGAAGTGTCAACATGAGCAAAATATCACGATCTGGAGTTCCATCAACGCAGCTCTGAATCCCGACGGACGGAATAAATTATTCGAAGGCGCCATCAATCATTTTAAATGCGACAAATGTCAATATGAATCGTTGATCCCCGTTCCGCTACTATATCACGATCCTGATCGTAAAATCGCCGTGCACTACTTCCCGCCGGAATCAATGAAAAAAACGGAATTTCTGAACCAATTCGATATTTATGGAAAGTTTATTGTGGCAAATGAAGTGGATTTCGATGTTCCCGAGCATCTGATGGATGTACATATTGTCTTCAATATGAATGAACTGGTCAATTATATCATTTTCCGGGAAATGCTGCTTGAATTTCACCAACAAAAGCAATCCAAAACCGACCCCGGCCTGAACTAGATCACAAAGGATTGTTCCATGACCGAATCACAAATGCTCGAATATGTCGCCACCCAACTCCGGCTCAGCCAATCTCAGGTCCGGAATACCATCCAACTTCTGGACGAAGACAATACTGTTCCCTTTATCGCCCGCTATCGAAAAGAGCGCACAGGCGAGCTGAACGAAGACCAAATCCGCGATATTCAACACCATTTCAATTATCTGCGGACCCTGGAAAAACGCAAAGATACAATTCTGAAGAGCATCGGGGAGCAGGGTAAACTAACTCCTGAGCTAAAAGGGAAAATTGAAAATTGCACGGTACTTCAAGACCTTGAAGATATCTATTTGCCTTACAAGCCGAAAAAACGGACACGTGCTACCATTGCCCGGGAAAAGGGACTGCAGTCTCTGGCCGATTTGATTCTTGCCCAGCAGACATTTGAGGGAAAACCGGAGGATTACGCCGAAAAATTTATCAATCCCGGGAAGGAGATCGATACAAGCGAGGAAGCTCTGGCCGGTGCCGGCGATATCGTCGCTGAAAATATTGCGGACAACGCCGACATCCGGAAAAATATCCGGGAAACGGTTTTCAAATCCGGCCTCATCATCACCACAGCCAGAGACGAATCCCGGAGCAGCGTGTATGAAATGTACTACGATTATTCCGAGCCGGTATCCAAAATTCCCTCCCATCGCATTCTGGCAATAAACCGGGGTGAAAAGGAGAACATTCTCAAGGTCAAAATCGATTCGGACGCCGACCGTGCATTGGAAATCATTCAGAAAAAGATTATTAAAAACCGTGACTCCATTTTTACAAGTCTTCTGATTCAATCAATTGAAGACGCCTACAAGCGCTTGATTTTTCCGGCAATCGAACGGGAAATCCGTAACACTCTGACAGAAACCGCCGAGGAACAGGCAATTCGGGTTTTTGCGACAAATCTGAAAAATCTGCTGCTTCAGGCGCCGGTGAACAATAAAGTGATCATGGGCATCGATCCGGGCTTCCGAACCGGCAGCAAAGTTGCGGTTATCGATCCCACCGGCAAATACCTGGAAGGCACGACGATCTATCCCCATCCGCCCCAGAATCAATTTTTCGAAGCCAAACAGATCCTGACCCGCATGATTGAACGTCATCATGTGGATATCATCGCCATTGGCAACGGAACCGCCAGCCGGGAAACGGAATTTCTGGTGGCGGAGCTGATCGGCGAATTGCCGGAAGAAACATCGGTTAGTTACATCATCGTGAATGAGGCCGGCGCTTCCGTATACTCGGCATCCAAAGTTGCCCAGGAGGAATTTCCCGATCTGGATGCCAGCATGCGGGGAAATATTTCCATCGCCCGCCGATTGCTGGATCCATTGGCCGAGCTGGTCAAAATTGACCCGAAGAGCATCGGCGTCGGTCAGTATCAGCATGATGTCAATCAGAAGAAGCTGCACGAATCTCTGCATGCCGTCGTTGAAGACTGCGTCAATCAGGTTGGTGTTAATCTGAATACGGCGTCGAAATCCTTACTGACCTATATTTCAGGTCTGACCAGCCGCACGGCCGAAAACATTGTAAAATACCGCGAAGAAAACGGCCGGTTTAACAGTCGGGAAGAGTTGAAAAAAGTCGCCGGCATCGGGATCAATTCATATGAACAGGCCGCCGGCTTTTTACGAATACCCGACGGAAATAATCCGCTGGACAATACCTCCATCCATCCGGAATCCTATGACGCCACAAATGCGCTATTAAAAAAACTCCGGATCGACGACATCAATCAGGGTGGAAAAGCAATTATATCTCAAATCAGGAAAAACAGAACTGAAATCCGGCATCTGGCGGAAGAGCTCCGGATCGGCGAACCGACTCTGCGTGATATTCTGGAAAACCTTGAAAAACCGGGACGTGATCCCCGCGAAGATTTACCCAAACCTCTTTTTAAAAGTAATATTCTCAAAATTGAAGACCTGCGGGAAGGGATGATTTTAAAGGGAACCGTCCGCAATGTAGTGGATTTTGGTGCATTCGTCGATATTGGTGTCAAACAGGACGGTTTGGTTCATATCAGTCAGATGGGTGACCGTTTTATCAAAGATCCCCATAAAATCCTGGCCGTCGGCGACATTATTGACGTAAAAATCATTTCCATTGATGCCGACCGCGGCCGCATCGGATTGAGCATGAAGGGAATAATCAGGGAAAAATCGTGATTGTCTTTGGCCATCAGGGTGCCCCCGGGTACGCCCCGGAAAACACATTGCTTTCATTTGAGGAGGGCGTCAGGCGCGGCGCCGACTGGCTCGAGTTGGATGTTCACCGGGTCGCCGGCGAACTGTTAGTTATCCATGACTATCGTCTGGACCGAACCACCAACGGGAAGGGAATAATTTACCACCAACCGCCTGATTTGATCCGTTCCCTGGATGCCGGCCGGGGCGAAAAAATCCCCTTTTTATATGAGGTCTTTGATCTTGTGAACCGGCGCGCCGGTCTGAACATCGAGTTAAAGAGCAGCGGAACAGCCGAACCGGTCATGAAATTAATTGACAAATACATCCAAAATCAAAAGTGGACCCTCTCCCAATTCAGAATATCTTCATTCAATCATCCGGAACTGAAGAAAATCCGGGAGATGAACAGCGACATTAAAATCGGCATTCTGATGTATGGAATACCTCTGGACCTGGATCAGATAATCCATATATTGAAGCCCGATTCAATTCATATCGGCATCGAATTCATCAACCGGGAAATTGTCGAACTAATTCATTCGAAAAATCTGAAGGTCTTCGTCTATACGGTTAATCACCCGGAGGATGTAAAATGGATGCTGGATTTACAGGTTGACGGTGTTTTTACCGATTATCCGGACAGAGTTAAACAAGTCATGGGTAAACAATAATTCACTTTTCTGTCTTTCCGGTTGTGTTTTAACCTTCTGTTATTATATTAATATCAACGTGGATATGCTCAGAGATTTCAAAATCCTTTCGAATATTTCCCCTTTTTGGTGTCTTCTGGATTTGCGTATTTTCATTTCCACCCGTTTATGTTGAAAAGGAATAATGAATGCCTGCAAAAAAATCAAAAATATTTGTCCTGGACACCAATGTAATCCTGCATGACAGCTCCTGTATCAATCATTTTCAGGAGAATGATATCGTCATCCCGATTACGGTTCTGGAGGAACTCGACCATTTCAAAACAGGTAATCAAACCCTGAATTTTCACGCCCGGGAATTTCTCCGTCTGCTGGATGATCTCAGCGGCGATAAATTGTTTGACGGCGGTATTCCAATCGGTCCCGAGCAGGGAAAAATATCCATTAAACTGGATGTTGAAATGCATCCCGACCTGGCAATGAATTTTTCATCGAAAATCCCGGATCACCGGATTCTTAATATTGCCTATCATCTGTCGAAAAAAATGCCTTCCCGGCAGATCATTCTGGTAACGAAAGATGTAAATCTGCGAATGAAGGCCAAAGCCGCCGGGCTGCTGGCCGAGGACTATACCACCGACCATGTGCGGGATATTTCGACCCTCTACAAAGGCCATCGCAGAATCGATAACACTCCCGATGAAATGATGAATATGCTGTTTCAATCTCCTTTTGAAATCGATCCGGCGAAGGATTTTCCGGCGGAATTTCCGGTATCAAACGAATACTTTATTCTTCGCAACCATCATCACTCCGCCCTGGCAACATACAATGCCTTTATCGAACGCATCATCCGTATCGACAAGAATCCGGCTTACGGCATCGTTCCCCGGAACGCCGAGCAGACATTTGTCCTGGATGCCCTGATGAACCCTGATATAAAACTGGTCACCATCACCGGCAAAGCCGGCACAGGCAAAACCCTTCTGGCGCTGGCGGCGGCGCTGGAAAAACGCAAGAACTATACCCAGATATTCATGGCCCGCCCGGTGGTTCCACTAAGCAACAAAGATATCGGTTTTTTGCCGGGTGACATTCAATCGAAACTGGACCCCTATATGCAACCCCTCTATGACAACCTCGGAGTCATTCGCAACCAGTTCCCCGAATCCAGCTCAAAACACCAAAAAATCAAGGATATGCTGGACCAGCAGAAGCTGGTAATTGCGCCTTTGTCCTATATCCGCGGACGGAGTCTCGTTAAGATTTTCTTTATTGTTGATGAAGCCCAGAACCTGACGCCCCATGAAGTTAAAACCATTATCACCCGGGCCGGCGACGGCACCAAACTGGTTTTTACCGGCGATATTTTCCAGATCGATCATCCCTACCTGAACCTTGAATCCAACGGTCTCAGTTACCTGATCGACCGAATGCACGGGCAAAAAATCTACGCCCATATAAACCTCGAAAAAGGAGAACGGTCCGAACTGGCCGATATTGCCAGCACTCTGTTATAATGAAAAAAACATCTCTCAGCGATTTTATCAACAATTTTCAACAGCATGTTGACGCCCGTGATATTCCCTGGAGTGATCCGGATTTCAGTCGTCGGATTCTCAAAGATCAGCTTAATCCCGATAACGATATAGCCGGCCGGCGGGCTAGCGCAATAGCTCGATTTGTCGGTTTTATCCATCATCACTTACTTGGAGGGAAACCGACAAGGATTATGGATCTCGGATGCGGCCCCGGACTGTACTCCCACGGTTTGGCGAAGTTCGGAAACCGCTGTATCGGTATCGACATTTCTCCGGCCGCCATTGAATACGCCAGAAAGATTGCGGATAATCTGGCGCTGAATTGCACCTTCAGAAAGGAAAACTTTCAGAACACCGATCTTGGAAAAAATTTCGGGCTGGTCATGCTGACATTTGGCGATTTCAATTCCTTTTCACGTCAAATCGCCAGACAGTTGCTTGGAAAAATAGTCAACACCATCAAGACCGACGGCATGCTGCTCCTGGAGGTGTTGACGGATGAGGGCGTGATAAATATTTGCGAACGGGAACCCGGCTGGACAATTTTACAGTCGGGAATGTTCTCCGATAAGCCTTATCTGTTTCTTGACAAATATCTCTATAACAAAAAAACCAACACCGCCGAGGCCGATTATTATGTCATCCACCCATCGGGCCAGGTGGAACATTACAGACAATCATACACCCGTTACAGCGATGATGACTATCAGCAGCTACTGTTGCAATCAGGTTTCAAGAGCGTCGAATTCTATCCCGGCTTCGGATTGGGCAGCCACGATTTCGCTGATGATCTGCAGATCATTGTCGCGCGAAAATAATTAATTTGATTGTCCTCCTAATTTCAGGGGAACTAAGTAAGGCGGAGCCGTGAGAAGACAAAGGATTCCGGTTGACATATAATATTTTAATGATTAATATATGATTAACAATGAATAATGGAATACCAGGATGGATTCTATAGCAAAGCGAAAAGCTGTCTATAGTCGGTTATCCAAGTCACTCATGTATATGTTACAAATCAGTCAAATTCAAAAAAGCCCGACCGTAAATCGGGCTTTTTACTGATTTATCTACCGGCCAGTCACTCCGGATATTTCCCAAAATCGAACATTATTTTTCCAATTCGCTATACAGAAGAGATTTTTATTTTGGAAATAAATAAAAATATACTTAATTACTGTTTGTGAGATTGGCGGGTAGAGAACTTTATCCTCAATATTGTTTGGTGGGGGTCTAATAAATCGAGATTTCACCCAACTGTCTGCCCGCCGGTTTCTCATTTTGAAAAATCGGTGAAAAATTTCGGTGTAAACCTTGCGAAGTTTCGAAACTTTCGCGAGGTTTTCTATTCGGTATATTCTGCCGTTAATTCAATGGAGACGGTCTGCTTTTCAACTAACAAATCACGAATCACGGTAAAATGGTTATTCGTTTTTCCCGGCGTCTTTTCGTTTACCGGTGGTATAGACATTCACGCAGAAATTGAGTCCTTTGGCTGTCGTAAACCAGAGTCCCTGATTCAGCCCCATTGCCCAGTCCACATGCATGAAGGCCCAGTGGAAACCGCTTCCGAAAGTCAATTCGAGATGCTTCCAACCCCCGAACGACACACCTGCTCTGAGCGGGATTCGCGGATTTTTGGTAATCTCAATCCCCGTTGACCATTTCCAGGCTCCGAAGGAATAGAATCGATCTTCAAAGCCCACTACAAAATCCATCGACAGCTGCATCCCCTCTTCCAGCCATTTCGACATGCTGAAACGCACCAAACTCGGGTATTTCATCGCAAACTCACTGGAATCCGATACCGAGTGATTACCGCCGGGAAAAACGTCGCCGAAACCGGTCTCCCCGAAAAATTTATCCATTCGGGCTTCATTGACCTCGAACCAGTAAGCATAGCTGCCACCATCACCGATAAAGCCCTTATTTCCCA
>QNCV01000142.1 GCA_003645845.1 Fidelibacterota bacterium
ACATCAGATTGACAATCTGATGGAGGAAATTGTAACCGTTACGAAGCGTAAAGAACGGGCGCTGGTGACAACCCTGACGAAACGCATGGCGGAGGACTTGTCGGAATATCTCCGTGGAATGGGTTTGAAAGTTCGTTATCTGCATTCGGAAATAAAGGCATTGGAACGGGTGGAAATTCTGCGGGATTTGCGTCTCGGTGAATTTGATGTCCTTGTTGGGATCAATCTGCTCCGGGAGGGGCTTGATCTGCCTGAGGTTTCACTTGTGGCCATTCTGGATGCCGATAAAGAGGGTTTCCTGCGTTCCGAGCGATCGCTGATGCAGGTATCGGGACGGGCAGCCCGGAATATTAACGGTAAAGTAATTTTCTATGGTGACCATATAACCGAGTCCATGAGGAAAGTGATCGAAGAGGTCAAGCGCCGTCGGAAAATTCAGAGAGATTATAACGCGGAGCATGGAATTACTCCGAAGACGATATATAAATCCATTGATGAAGTTATGTCTGCAACGACAGTGGCCGATGTAAGGCCCCGTGAGCTTAGCGGGGAAAGATTGTCGGTTAGTGAAAAATTCCGGAACAAAATGGATCAGGCGGAATTATTAGAATTACTGAACCGGGAGATGCTGAGAGCCGCCGAGGCGCTGGAGTTTGAAAAAGCCGCGGAGCTGCGGGATGAAATCGCGAAATTGACCGGAAAGAGGCTATCAAGGATTGTGAAGCATTAAATAATAAATGACAAATTTCAAATGATAAATAAATCTAAAAATACAAATACCAAACAACAGGGTTCTGTTTATGATCTTGAGGAACGAACATTTCAATTTGCAAGAGATGTTCGATTGTTTCTGAAAAAACTTCTGTCGACATTGAGTAATCTTGAAAATGGGAAACAGCTTATTTGTTTCTCTGGATCAATCGGGGGAAAATATATCGAAGCAAATGAATATTTAAGTAAAAAGTCTAAGTGAAATATTGTAATTTTTATAATTGGAATTAATTTGTGATTTGCTGTTTGTTATTTGAAATATTTATAACAGTTGAGGATTAACCATGAAGATTTTAGTCATTGGCGGCGGTGGCCGGGAGAATACGCTGATCTGGAAACTTGCCCAGTCCGACAAGGTGGAAAAACTGTTTTGTGCTCCGGGGAATGCCGGAACCGCCTGCTACGGTGAAAATGTGGATATTCCGGAGAGCGATTTTGACCGTCTTATCGAGTTTGTTCAGGAAAAGGGAATCGATTTGACAGTTGTCGGTCCGGAAAAACCTCTGGTAGATGGAATCGTCGACCGCTTTAACAGTCATCATTTGCCGATATTCGGGCCGACTCAGAATGCCGCAATGCTGGAAGGGAGCAAGGTCTTTGCGAAAAAACTGATGTCCGAATACGATGTGCCCACGGCGCCGTATGATGTCTGTGAGACCCGGGCTGAGCTGGAAGAAATTACTCATGGAAAATCATTTCCCTATGTGATAAAGGTCGACGGACTGGCTGCCGGCAAAGGCGCGCTGGTTATTCAGGATGAGGGTGATCTGAAGTCTGCAATTAAGGATATTTACGATGAAAATAAATTCGGCGACGCCGCCGGTTGCGTTATCGTTGAAGATTTTTTAGAAGGTGAAGAGCTATCGGTTTTAGCCGTAACCGACGGGACCGATTATGTTCTGTTGTCGCCGGCCCAGGATCATAAACGGGCTTTCGATAAGGATCAGGGACCCAATACGGGCGGTATGGGTGCGTATGCCCCGGCACCGCTGGGTTCTCCCGATGTTTTAGAGAAAGTTGAAGAGCGTGTAATTCGACCGGTGTTGAAAGGTATGAAAGAACGGGGAACGCCGTTTAGCGGAGTGCTTTACTGCGGGTTGATGATTCATAATGGCGATCCCTGGGTGGTGGAGTTCAATGTTCGTTTCGGCGATCCCGAATCCCAGGTAGTTATTCCGTTGATTCAGTCCGATCTGGTTGATTTGCTTGACAGTGTTGCCCGGGGTCGGCTGAATGCGGAAGGGTTTACATTATCCGGACGTTATGCAGCCTGTGTCATTTTAGCGTCCGGCGGATATCCCGGACCTTACGAAAAAGGGAAAGTCATAACCGGTCTGGAGCAGCTGTTTCAGAGTCGGAAAGCGGTTCCCTTTTTGGCCGGATGCCGGTTTGACGGATCCCGGTACCTGACCGATGGGGGGCGGGTCATGGGAGTTACGGTTGTTTCCAAGAGCCTGAACGATGCCGTGCTGAGCGCCTATAATTATCTGAAAGTTATTGAATTCGAAGGAATGCATTACCGAACGGATATCGGTTTCAGGGCTCTGCGCAGACAAAAACATTTTTAACAGAGAGGATTACACAAAACGATGGATGAAAATCGTCTGAATAAATTGCAGCAAAGTTTTGGGATTATCGGCGAATCGGAAAAAATCAAGGAAATCATCGAAACGATTGATCAGGTTGCCGCGGCGGATATTACCGTTTTAATTGCCGGTGAAAGCGGGACGGGCAAAGAACTGATTGCCGATGCGATACACAAGCAAAGTCGCCGCAAACATCAGCCCTTCGTTAAAGTGAATTGCGGTGCGATCCCGGCCGGTATCCTGGAAAGTGAACTTTTTGGGCATGTCAAAGGCTCCTTTACCGGCGCTATCGAGGACCGTAAGGGGTATTTTGAAACCGCTAATAACGGGACAATATTCCTCGATGAAATCGGTGAAATGCCGATGGAAACGCAGGTCAAACTGCTGCGCGTTTTGGAATCCGGTGAGTTTCTGCCGGTAGGCGGTTCCCACGGTAAAAAAGTGGATGTCCGGATCATTGCTGCATCCAATAAAGATCTGGCAGAAGAGATTGAAAGGGAAAAATTTCGAAAGGATCTTTACTATCGGCTAAAAACCATTACCATTACCGCTCCGGCTTTGCGGCACCATAGCGAAGATATTCCCCTGTTGATTGAGCATTTTGCCCTGGATTTTGCCAATCGGAATAATATTCCGTTCAAGGGATTTTCTCCCAGTGCGATTCACCTGATGGAAAATTACAGATGGCCCGGCAATATCCGGGAACTGAAGAATTTCGTCGAGAGTATGATTGTGTTGGAGAAGGGTGAAGTCATTAACAGCGCCAGGGTTGCCAGGCGTCTGGGGGTCGAAAAACGTCCGGTGTCCAGCAATCTTCCCGTCCGGGTATCGAAAAGCGTTGATCAGGCGGAACGTGAACTGATTCTGCAGCAGGTTCTGTTGATGCGCCGGGATATTGCCGATATTAAAGATGCTCTCAGTGGTAAGTCTGCCGGTGTATTGCTCGATTTACCGCCGAAAACAAGGGAATTGCAGAAAATTATTGCACCTCCCATCCGGGATGAAGAAACGATCGAAAGTGAGCCGGAACCTGAGGCAGTGCAGGATTATACCGTGAATCCCAATAAACTTGGCGAGGTCTCCCTGGCGGAAGTTGAACGGGAACTGATTGAAAAGACGTTGAAGAAATTTCATCATAAAAAACGGCAAACCGCCAATGCTTTGAAAATCAGCGAACGGACGTTATACCGGAAAATCAAAGAGTACGGACTGTAAAAAATGGCAAAATCGAAAAACATCGCCAGTTTTTTCTCATTGATACTGTTAATATTAATAATTCCGATGACATCATGCTGGTTCTATTCTTTCAAAGGAACTCTGCCGCCGCATATTAAAAGCATAGCGATTCCCCTGTTTGGCGACCGGACCGCTGAATTCAATATTCAGCAGACAGTTACCGATCAAATCCGGATCGGTTTTATCAAGGAAAATATTCTGAAACTGGTGGAAGAAGAGAATGCGAATTCCGTGCTTTACGGGACCATTCAGAGCATTCAGGATCGTCCGCTTGTTTATCAGGGGGATGCCAGTGGTGAAGCGGTGACCGAATATCGTCTCACATTGAAAATTGAAGTCGAATGGTATGATAAAGTCGAGGAAAAAACAGTGTTTAAGAAAACATTTACGGCGTACAGTGAGTATGATCCCACCGGCGCAACCGACCGAACCCGGGAGCTTGCGCTCACCGAATCGGTGGATCAGATAACGGAAGATATTGTCAATCAAATTTTAGCGGGATGGTAAAAGAGAAAAAGGATAAATTGTAAACTTTGTAATTCAGGAAGAAAGAGGATTTGATGGATTGGGTATTTATTAAGGATGTTAAACATTATGATGAAAAAGAGGTAACTCTGAAAGGCTGGGTTTATAATAAACGGTCCAGCGGGAAAATTTGGTTCTTGATTATGCGCGACGGCACCGGAATTATTCAGGGCGTTGTTTTGAAAAATGAGGTCAGCGAGGAGGTTTTTAACAAAAAAGATGAGTTGACTCAGGAATCGTCAATTGTCGTGCGCGGTCTGATTCATGCTGACAAGCGTTCCCCCGGTGGATATGAAATTGTGGTGAAGGATATTGAAATTGTGCAGATCGCCGATGAATATCCCATTGCGCTGAAAGAACACGGCGTGGAATTCTTGATGGATAACCGCCATCTCTGGTTGCGTTCCAGGAAGCAGTGGGCGATTTTACGGATACGTCATACGGTGTATCATGCCATCAGCGATTATCTGAACATGAACGGCTTTTACCGTTTTGACTCACCCCTGCTGACACCTAATGCCTGCGAAGGAACTACGACATTGTTTAAAGTTCCTTACTTTGATCTGGGCAATGCTTACCTGTCGCAGAGCGGTCAGTTGTACCTGGAAGCCGGTATAATGAGCCTTGGCAGAGTTTATGATTTCGGACCGGTATTTCGGGCGGAGAAATCCAAAACCCGCAAACATCTGACGGAATTCTGGATGATGGATGCCGAGGCGGCGTTTATTGAACATGATGATAACCTGAAAATTCAGGAGGAATTGATTCGGTTTGTCATTAACGCCGTTCTGGAAAAGAATCTGAGCGATCTGGAAGTGCTGGAACGGGATGTCGAGCAGTTGAAAAAAGCCGATGCTCCCTTCAAACGCATGACCCATAAAGAGACGGTTGAATTCCTGCGTTCCAAAGGCTCTGAGATTACTGAAAAGGATGATCTTGGCGCAAAAGATGAAGTCCTTTTGACGGAAGATTCCGATGTGCCGATTTTTGTTGAAAAATGGCCGAAGGAAGTCAAGGCATTCTACATGAAACGGGACAAAGACAATCCCGATCTGGTGCTTGGCGCGGATTTGATTGCGCCTGAAGGATTCGGTGAAATTATCGGTGGTTCTCAGAGGGAGGACGATCACGATCTGCTATATAAACGAATGGTTGATGAAAATATGCCGCTGGAAGACTATCAGTGGTTCCTTGATTTACGAAAATACGGTTCGGTGCCCCATAGCGGATTCGGCGTCGGACTGGAACGCCTGGTGCAATGGATGTCCGGGACCAAACATATTCGCGAAGTGATTCCCTTTGCACGGACGATCTACCGGTTGAAACCATGACGGAACGTAAAAAAATCATCGCTGTGATCGGCGGACGGGACTGTACCGATGAGCAGTATCGCATTGCCCGGGAAGTCGGCCGGCTGATTGCCGAAAATGGTGCTATCTTGGTTTGCGGCGGCCGATCGGGAATTATGGAAGCAGCCTGTCGGGGCGCGGCGGAAGCAGGAGGAATTACCGTTGGAATATTGCCCGGTGATGATATTAATGATGCCAACGAATGGGTGACTGTTCCGATTGCCACGGGAATCGGATTGGCCCGGAACGCGATCATTGTTCAATCCGCATCGGCTGCAATTGCAATTGCCGGAAGCTACGGAACACTGTCGGAAATTGCCTATTGCAAACAGTTTCATGTTCCTGTGGTGGGCATTCAGTCATGGGACATTGACGGTCTGACCAATGTTGAAACAGCGGAAGAAGCATTAAAAATTGTTTTACGGGAATGATATGCAGATTCATGCCGAAATTGTCGTAAAAGGTCTGGTTCAGGGAGTTGGGTTTCGTTATTTTGCTCAGCGCAGGGCCAATGAATACCGCCTTAACGGTTATGTGAAAAACCAGGGTGACGGCAGTGTGCTGTGTGAAGTCGAAGGTGAGGAAGGGCTGGTCCGGGATTTTGTCAAGGAATTGAAAAGAGGTCCCGCATTTTCCCATGTTAGCGGGGCAACGGTTAACATATCCTCCGATCTTTACGGGTACAAAACTTTTGAGGTGCGTTATTGAGTAAAATGTTGAAAATCGGCCTTGCCCAGTTGAACCCCGTGATCGGTGATATCGACGGGAACTGCGCCAAGATTCATGATTTTATTCGGGATGCCGTTAGCAGGGATGTGGAATTGCTGGTTTTTCCGGAATTAACGGTTACCGGCTATTTGCCCCAGGACCTGCTTTTCAGCAAACAGTTTATTGACGATAATGTAAAAGGATTACAACAGATATTACCGCATGTACCTCAAAATTTGATAACTGTAATCGGGTTTGCGGAACGGGTCTCCGGTAAAGTATATAACGGAGCAGCGTTGATTCAAGGTGGTAAAATCATTGATAAACGCTATAAAACTCTGCTGCCGAATTATGATGTTTTTGATGAGAAACGCTATTTTCACTCCGCAGAATCCAACTTGCCGGTGCCGGTGACGATCAACGGCAAGTCATTTTTTCTCGGGGTGGAAATCTGTGAAGACCTCTGGGATGCCGATTCGGATATCAAAATCACCGAACAGCTCGCAAACGACGGCGCCGAACTGATTGTCAATCTTTCGGCTTCTCCTTTTGAATATAATAAACGTGATGTCCGCCGGGAATTGATGATCGGCAAGGTTAAAAAAATAAAAAAGCCCTTTTTGCTCGTGAATCAAAGCGGTGGACAGGACGAGTTTGTTTTTGATGGGAATTCCATGATGCTGGATGCTTCAGGCAATGTCATTGCCTGG
>QNCV01000143.1 GCA_003645845.1 Fidelibacterota bacterium
ACATTTTTCCGGAGGAACGCCATAATTCATGATAAAATCGAGGGCTGCGCCGGTTTGACCACCATTACAGCCGTTGGTGAAATAACATGACATGATATATTGTTCAGAAAGGTTTGGCATGGAATCAGGGTCGGCATTGTGAATTTTCCACCAGGCTTCCACCTGGGCACAGGCGGAGAAATCCCAGCAACTACCACAGTTGCCCTGATCCCGTACCGGGGTCACCCAGTTTCCGCCGTTATCACGCCAGTCCAGGCTGGCCGGGAGTGTTTCCGGACGGGGCAATTGGATAAACCGTGCTTCGGCATCCGCCGGTTTTTCCAGATCGGCACCCAAGAGCATGCGCCGTTCTTCGGCTGGCAGACGGGTAACCCAGTTTTCACCGGCTGTCCAGCGGGCGTTTGACTGTTTAATGGCCGTTCGAACACTTTCCAGATCATAATCCGATGCCATCGACACACAGGTCAATAGAATTAAAATGATTAAAAATAGCTCTGCCTTACTGCGATACATAATAATTCTCCCTACGTATTTTTTAACTCTGTATTAATCTAATTATTCGGTGTGAAAAAACAAGAAAAGCGCGGGGAATTATGTACTTTATTTCAGCAGAATACACTTTCGGTTTTTTTGAAAAAAAGCTGTTTTCATTTGATAGAGATAAATTCCCGACGGCAGGTTTTCCGCATGCCAGACCTGCTGGTGTTGACCGGCACGGAGTGTTTTGGAAATCAGCGTCTGAACCAATTGACCTTGCAGGTTGTAGATATGGATTTCGGTAAAGGTCTCTTTGGGCAGTTCGAAACGGATGGTCGTCGATGGATTGAAGGGATTGGGGAAGTTGGGCAGGAGCCGGTATTGGTAGACAATATTTTCCGGTAAATCGATCCCGACAACGGTGGAATCGGCCACCAGGCGGATGCGGTTGATGACCCAGCCGAAGGGAGTATCCTCGCTGTTACCATCGCTATAAAACCTAAAACGGAAGTAACAGCTGTCGCCGATGATGGGATCGGACAAGGCATAGCTGTCCCAGACCTGATCGGTGTATTGAACGTCGCTGAATTTGTTCAGCGCATTCCAGGCGATGCCGTCGGGGCTGGTTTCAATATAGGCTGTGTCGCCGGCAGCAATCGAACAGAACTGATACAGTTGCAGAAACAGCTGATCGTAATCGGATAGCGGGATTTTATCCTTATATTGAAATATACAGTCCAGATTATTGCCATAATTGACAACACTGTCGGGAAGGATGGATACTCTATAGGGCTGTTCACTGAGTTCTTTAAAGTACCAGCCGCTGTTTATCCAGGTTTCCGGATATGTCGATGGATCGGTTACGTTTACTTCCAGGAAATCGTCAATATCTTCAGATTTCCCGATCTTTATTTGCGCAACATCCAGAAAGGTTTGATTGGCAGCCCGAGTGGAATCTTCGATCACCAGCCGAATAGTGATGATGTCGCCATAGCCGGCTACGTTCCAGTGAACGGTACCCGACCATCCGACTTCAGCCATGTAATCACCTGAATCAAAATCAGTTTTGCGGGAAATGATCTGCATGGATGTTGATTCGTCTCTCCACGGGTCTTCATTTAGCCGGAATTGGAGGAGAATACTTTTTATCGGAGAGTGATCCCGGTAAGAAAATGATCCGTGTACGTTTTTCTGGTGATTGAAGAAAACTGACCGGAATAACCGAGATTCACAGGATACAGAAGGCGATGTCTGGTCGGGTCCGATCCGGTTGATGAAATAGACATCCGGGGCGGCTACCGGCAATGTATACTCATCACCGGTACTGGTTTTTACGCTGAAATAATACCAGACCGTGTGCTCCAAATTATCATCGGGAATGACGGCGGAATATTCATCCGGTTTATCTGATGGCGTCAGGGCCAGCTGCTGAAATGTTATGGCGCTGTCCAGGGCATAATACAGATAGCATTCACTTTGATTTAATGAAGTGCCTTCATCCGGTTTAATGGTCACAGTAAGCTCCGTACCGCCGATGGTTTCCCGATGTCTGACCGGCCGGTGAGTCAGGTTGAGGGGCAGCTTCATATTCTGAAAATTTGTGTTGTAAAGGGATTGAATATATTCGGCGGTTTTGCGCAGGGAACGGATACCGCTGGTACGATCAACACCTCTGCCGATAATATATGCGAAGATGACTTCCTGACTGTCACCGGGTGCGAGTGTGAATGGTCCCGTGTTCATCAATGAATAGCGGTCACAACTTTGCGCGGTATCGATCCAGCCACTTTCCGTAATGGGATCTCCCGGGAAATAGTAAGTTGTGGGTTTCCCGTTCTGGGGATTGATAATAAACGAGCCGCCTTTACGTCTTCCGCGCATATTGTTGTATGCTTCAATTCCGGTTCCCGGATAATCGGATCCTCCGCAGGAGTAATAGATAAAGGAGCTCATGCTTAGATTTTTTTGATCAAGAATCAGTCTGCCCATAAAGTTGGCGGTGTCCCCTGAACTAGGGACCGCCGGGCCTTGGATCAGCATTGTCCCGAAGGCGGGTGGATGGGCTCCAAACACTCTGTCTTGGTCGAGTCCGTTATAACAGTAGCCCATTGCCAGGCTGGTATCGCATCCCAGCCGGTCATCGCTGGAATATCCAATATCCGGATCATTCCAAATGCCGATATAGGTCGAATCGAGTGTGAGGTTTCCTTTATTGATAAAGAGTCCTTTGACGAACATGACATTTTCAAGACCCTGAACCGAATCGATACCGAAGATCGTGTATTGACATTCTACTCCCATCGGTATGGAATTAAATATCCAGGTATGCCGTTCCGGGTCGGCATCATTGCATACAAACCAGTGGGTCTGGTCACCCAGCAGAAGAGGGTTGCCACTATCATCCGTCGGAGCGCCGTCTACCACCGGCCAGTTGAGGTAATCAGAGCTGGATGTATTTCCGCGGTTGATCGTATACACTTTATACTTTGCCTGGTACGGATCATCGGGAGAGCCATCGGGCAGTATTTTTCCCGGCAGCCATTCACTACTATATTCAGCTGCAGCAATCCGGATTTCTCCGCTGGAATCTTTTCCGGCAATCCAGATTCCGGAAGCAAATCCGACACTGATCGGCAAGTCCGCCGGCCAGCGCATGCCGGCATTACCATCAATGTCATAAGCAACGATATTACCATCGTTTGAAAAATTATTGATTATTCGATTTATGTTAAAAACAGCGGAGTCAACCGGCGCTTCGATAACCATTGTTGTGTTTTTGTAATCAGATTTTGCAAAGAGTGATTCACATAATATAAATACGATGAAAATGCTTTTAAAAGTCTTCATAATATACCTTCCGGTATGTTTATTTGGGTGTCATCACGGCGATTTTCAGAATCTTATCGCCCACATCTGCAACATCGATATGGGCAATGTACATCCCGCTGGCAACCGCTTTATTCTGCTCATTGCAGAGGTCCCAGGTTTCAAAGGGAGTGCCGTTATCGTGCTCAATCTTCCTGACCAGGAAACCGCCGAGGCTGTAGATGCGGATTGTGACATTCTCTTCAGGCAGGTGACTGAAGGTGACAAAGTGCTGGCCGGCTGGCGACCCGTCGGCATTATAGCCGAAGTATGGATTAGGAAAAACCGTGATCTGCTTGAGTTGGTTTTTAAGAGTCTTTTTATTGGCGACTACTTGCCTGGCTGGGGTTGTGAAGCGGAACTCATCGGTTTCCGGATCGATGGGATTTAAAAAGTGCAGGCGGAGTACATCGCCGGTATAACAATTCGTTCGGGAGTCAAAGATAAACAACCAGCCGCCGTACGGATTATTCTCCATCGGAAAAAGTTCATCCTGGTATGCTGCATAGTCACGGAAGATAATAACAAGCCAGTCGCCACCGATGCTATGGTTCTCGGTATCGTAATCGATGGAAAAGGTACTGTCTAAATCCCAGTAGCCGACACAGAGTTGCTGATTGTGTTCAATATCCCAGACCTCGAAGGGCACCTCACTCATAACTGGTGTTAATCCGGATTTTTCCCAGCGAATCGCTTTCTGGCCATTTTCTGTGAATCGCAGCTCAATATCCGATTGGTACATTTCATTCGTGAGACTGTCACCGCCGGTGCCGAAAATATCGCTGGACAGATCCGTTAATCTGCCGAGATGATGGGCAGGAGTGATTGAAATGGGATTTCTGTTTCTAAAATAGAGACGGAAGTATTCATTACCTTCAATCGTTATACAATCCCAGCCTGCTTCCCGAAGCCAGAGTGTTGAAGTGACGATATCGCTGAGATGTAGTGTGTCACCTCCCGAAATCACGAGACTGTCCACGCCGCCTGGGGAAACAGCCCTGTAGTCTATTGTATCGGTTAAGATCGGGACACCAAAGGAAGTTTGTTCGTATTCGGAAATTCGTTTATAAATTTTATTAACTCTGAAATCCGGCATCTGAACGGAGAATCCCCTTTCAGTCTGATACTCTTTTGGCGAGCCTACATCGTATATATGATTAATCAATGTGTCAGTCATGGGATTGTTTGCTTGGGTGATGTCGATATGCCCCAGATACCAGTATCCGGTACTTGTTTCGTAAACATTAGTATAGTTGGGAACTTTGAAACTCTTAATTTCTTCTTTAAACCGGATTGCATACGTATCGCCCTGAAAGAGGGCAGGGTCGGTTACGGTCACATTAGGATATGCGTCGGTGGTATCCGGCAGGAATGTCACCGGCAGTGTTTCTCTGCTGGTGTAAAGATATTCATGGCCCAGGGCGGGTGTATGCGGTCGCACTGAGATAACGGTTTTATCGCTTTCGACATAGGCCGGCTTATTTTCGGGTGACCATGCAAAGGCGCTGATGGCAAAATAGTAGCGTTTGTTATTGACCAGGTCGGTTTGCTGCAGGGAATCGCGGGTCACAGACAATTGATACATAATTGGACCAGCATGCGACAGGGATTGAACATGTTGTTCCAGGATTTTACTGTCTGAGTTGTATTTGGCATATTGAATGTTATCGGAGAGTTCACTGCTTTTCATTTTGGTGATTTCCGTCCATGGACCGTTGATGGAAGCGCCCTGATAAATCGTATATCCGCCGAAACGATAGTCCACGAAGTCAGTGGAGGGTAGGTTTTCAGCGTTTTTATCCCAGCGCAGAACGATCTCCCGATCCAGCTCCGATGCGGTCAACAGGGGCGCTGCTACCGACACCGCTTGCATATTATTCCGCCAGAAGGTGTGGGCGTAGCCGGCAAAATGCCGCATGACGCTGATGGATTTCAAATTGCTGGTACCCTGACCGACAATTACCGCAAAGACAATTTCCTGGACTCCCGGTTCGCCGGGCTCCGGTATTCCATCATTATCATTGTCAACCCAGGTGTCCAATGCAATCGGACCCGAACTCATTAACATTCTTCTGTCAGCGGGCCAAATATCAAGCCAACCGGATTGTGTAACCGGGTCTCCGGGGAAAGCGAAATTAGTTATTTTATTCGTATTCGGATCAATCAATGGGGTCCCCATATTTGTTTCTAAACTCCGGACAAGATTAAAAACCTCAAATGCTGTCTCGGGATCAGGCCACTGAGAGGAGGATTTTTGTATTTTGGGAAAATTTGTTATGTGTAAATTGCGATATCCCGGGATTATTTTGCCTGATATTAATGCAAATTCATTATCATCGGGAATTATGGGACCCTGCAACATGCAACTTGCTTTGACCGGAACCTCCAAACCGTAATCAGAATCTTCTATCCGTCCATTATATGTATAACTGAGGTCCAGCAAAGTATCACAGGCAACTAGGTCATCTGTTGCATCACCTATATCATCGTCATTCCAATGGGCGATATAGAGCGAATCGATGGTCTGCCCGCTTTTATTGATGACCAGAAGTTTGACAAACATGATATTATCCAGCGGTCCGTCCTGTGAAAAACCGAAGATTGTTTGCTGAACTTCGAGACCGAGCGGGGCTGTGTTAAACACTCGTTTATGTTGAGCGCTGTCAAAGTCATTATAGACACACCAATGCACCTGGTCACCCAGCCAGAGGGGTGGATCGTCTCCTTTGGTAATGACACCATCCGGAGCGTCCCAAGTTTTGTTCAGGTTGTAATCCTCGAAGGCTTCACCCGAATCCCAGGTTCCGTTATGATTGCTGTCGGTAAAATATTCACCGTCATGGGCGGGTGCGCCGTACTCAACCGGCCAGTTGGCATATTCCCAATTGTAATGTTCCGCTGACGGATCGGCATTATCACCTTTGGTAATGGAATAGATCTGGAACAGGGGATTTTTATAATCCAGCGGCGTTCCCGGTTGGGTGTTAACGGGGTTCGGATCATAGCTTACCGGACCGGGACGAAATTCAGACGCATATTCCGCAACAGCCGTGCGGATATCACCATCCACTTTTCCAACAAACCAGATACCGGACTGAAAACCGACTGTTTTTTCAGAACCGGCGGGGTAATGCATACCGGCGTCGCCATTATAATTATAGGTAACAATTTCACCGTCATTTCCAAAATGATCGTTGATATTGTTGATGTCATACCAGCAGATTTCCAAAGTGGCCGGTTTGTTCAGCGGCTGTAAGTGTCCTTTATGAGGCAATGCAAAACAGATTGCAGAAAAGACAATCATCGCGCAAAAAAGAAAGCGTTTATATAAAGACATAACCACTCCAGTCGATTTCTTAAAAAATATATATATATCGGTTTAATTTCAATGATATTTTCAAAATTACCAGATAAATTCCCTCGCCATCTTTAGGTTTGGCTTTTTGGGGAAAAGCCCTTAAAATTGTCCCATGTTGATTAAGTAAAAATAGGTTGCTCTGAAATGGTCAAAAATCTGATAATGGTGATAGTTGCGGCGT
>QNCV01000144.1 GCA_003645845.1 Fidelibacterota bacterium
AATCTTTTCTGTACATTTTGCCAGAACTGGGATATTGCCCGGGCTAAACCGGAAGATATTCCTGCCCGCTATGTTTCTCCGGAAGAAATTGAAAGCACGGTTCAACAATCTGATGTCATAGGAGTCGCTTTTACCTATAATGAACCGACGATATTTGGGGAATATGTCGTAGATATTTCCCGATTGGTAAAGTCTCGGGGATATAAGACCGTAATGGTCAGCAACGGCTTTATCACTCCGGAGGCTGTCAAAGATATTTATCCTTTAATTGATGCAGCCAATATTGATCTGAAAGCCTTTTCCAATGATTTTTATCGGAAAGAGTGCAAAGGGCAGCTGACTCCTGTTCTGGATGCATTGGTTGAGATAAAAAAGCAGGGGACTTTTCTGGAAATTACAACGCTGGTAATTCCGGGCTTAAATAACATGGAACATGATATTGATCGGATGACCCGCTGGATTGTTGAGAACCTCGGTAAGGAGACACCCTATCATATTTCGGCATTTTATCCCAGTTATCAAATGAAACATATTCACAGGACTACAAAATCAGAACTGGATTTTGTAAAGAATATTGCCGATTCAAACGGACTTCAGTATGTCTACGAAGGTAATATTATGACCACCACGGAAAGTAATACCTATTGTCCATCTTGCGGAAAGCTGCTGATTGAACGACGAGGCTACCGGACGGTTAATAATCTGGATAAGAATCAATGCAGTTGCGGTAGAGAAATACCTGTTGAATTATGATAGGTTATTTTGGAAATTATACCGATAAATAATGAGGAGTAATAATGCTGACCAGATTAAGTATTGAAGTTGACCGCAATGAGCTGATCGAATTTAAAGAAGTCCTGGAGAAACTGACATCAAATCAACCGAGTGTTGAGATTAAATTAAACTCAACGATTCGTGGAATTTGCCGACTGATTATTAAAGATATCGACAAATGGGAAAACTTTAAGAGTGATCGATGGTAAAAGATCATCAAAAAACATTGATAATTAATATGAGTTTTGTAAATTCAACGTTGATATTTTTATAAGGATAAATTTGAATGGCGAACGAGCTAAAAATTGATTTTGGTAATCCCGAGAGTTGTAGCGCTTACCTTGAATCGAAATTCGATGATCTGCTTTCGGGGATAAACAACCTTTATGGCAGGGAGTTAATGAACGAGTTGTTTCACCGGCTCGAGCAAACGGTGGCGCAATTTCACAAGGATGTCAAAACCCTGATTGCCGAAATCCAAAGTGAAGAATCCAGGTCGTCTCTTCGTTCAGGAATATCCGTAGTTTCCAAGCCGATTGAAAAAGTGGTCGGGGAACCAACGGAAATAGAGAAAACCATAGATTAAAAGATATGATATTATCGAACAGAAAATATGGGAGTAGTTAATGAAAGAACTGATTAAGACAATCGTGATTGTTCTGCTTGTCATTGTTGCGATTTATTATGCATTTGTCGTCAATAAAGTCAATGAGCGGATGGATCAACTGAATGCTGCGGATTCATTGCAGGCTATCAGTATTGAAGGGTTTGATCATAGAGTTCACGATTTGGACCTTCGATTCATTGGTCGTGGAAAACACATTCAGCAGTTTCAGAGAGACCTGTCGGCGCTGGATCAGAAACTGGATGCCACCGCCCGTCGCTTTGACGTGAAAATTGATTCACTGGGACTCATGATTCGGGAATTAAGAATGAACACCGAATCTGAACTGGCAAACCTCAGGGCTGATCAGGAAGCCACAGCTGATCGTTTATCCCAGTTTCAACGTCAGACTAATCGTACGCTTACCGATATTCAGACAGCCGCCAGTCGTTTGAACAGAAAACTGAACGATCTGGAAAAGCGGGTCAAAACTCTGGAAAATCCTCCTGAAGAATCTTCCAAGAGAAAATAATGATAAATAATGATTTAAAAGCATCCGACAAAAATATTATAAGTCGGATGCTTTAATCTTTAGGGGGTAAGGAATGAAGCGCATTACCTGCTTGGTTCTTTTTACCATTTATCTGTTCAGCTGCGGTGGCGGAGGGCAGACTGTTCAGGATGTGTCACCACAGGAAGAGAAGATCGCAAGATCTCTGGTTGTTCAGGAAGGCGAGCGTCCGAAAATTGACCCTGGCGTACTGAATCCCAAAGTTCCTCCTCAGAAAATTATTTCATCTGCAAAAGCGGCTCCAAATGTTGCCGCTCCGAAAGAGATCAAACCGGTTAAATCACCGGAACCGATTGAAAAAGATACGGTAGCAGTTGTTGCTGCAGAAGAAAAAGTTGTTCCTAAGGATACCTTAGCGGGTGTATCGGAATTGTCTGCCGAAACGGGCGAGGAACTTGAAAAAGTTGTTGCCCCTGTTGCGGATATTGTTGAGGAATCTGAATCCCGGGAATCATCAGGTATATCCGAACGGTTTCCACTTCGGAATATCGCCTTTGATGATATTTATTTTGATAACAAGTCTCAGTTACCCAGTTCAACGTTTAATTCAAATTACTATGTAACGCTTGGTAAAATTGTTAAGGCACTGCGCAGTGATCCGGAAGTTAAGATCAGGATATCGGGTTATACAGACTTTGAGGGCAGTGAACAGTACAATTATGATTTATCGGAAAAACGGGCATTAACATTTGCCAAGATTCTGCTGGACCTGTTTCCGGCTGATATGCAGGCCGATATTGCCCAAAGGATTGAAATAAATCCGAAAGGTTCCAGTGATTTACTGGTTAACAGTAAAAACAAAGCACGGCGAGCCTTAAACCGTCGGGTTTCCTTTGAACTGTTTTATGGTGACCTGCAAAACAATCCCTATGCCGTTTATATTCATCCCGTTGCCGCCGCGACGCCGACCGTGCGGAAAAGCTCCACTGGTTCATCGGTTTCATCTCATTCGATCCAGCAGAAATTGTACGATAAGGCGATGATGCTCTTTAATCAGAAACGTTATAGCGAGGCAATTGATATTTTTGGTGAAATTATTACCATTGATGCGAAACATTCGTTGGTTGATAATGCTTATTTTTGGATTGGTGAAGCACTATATTATCAGGGGCGCTATTCCGAAGCGCTGGAAAAGTATCGACAAGTATTTACGTCGGGTGACGGGAATAAAGGCGCAGCAGCTCAGATGCGGCTTGGCTATTGTTATTTTCGTCTGAATCAGTTGGATCAGGCTGTGGTTGAATTTCGGAAAGTGATCAGTAACTACCCCAATGCTTCAGAAGAAATTAGACGCTCAAAGATGGTTTTATCGAAAATTAAAAACTATTGATTCTAACTTTAGACGACAGATGAAAAAAATAAATTTATTTTTGAAATCTGTCGTTTCTTTTTATATTGACGAATGGCGAATGATGAAAGTGAAAATATGTTAGTGCCGGGGGGGGGAATCGAACCCCCATGGACCGAAGTCCGGCGGATTTTGAGTCCGCTGCGTCTACCAGTTTCACCACCTCGGCAAAAAGCTGGCTAAAATTAAGATTTCTTCTTTGAAAAACAAAAAATTTTATGGGGGCACATAAAATGAGTATTCAATCGTATGAAACAATTGCGGAAATGTTTATCTCGGTTACCCGAAAATATTCCGATAAAGCGGCTTTTGGCTATAAAGTCGGTGATAAATGGGAAACAATGACCTTTGCCGAGGTTCGGGCTACAGTTGAAAAAATGTCCGGCGGTCTAAAAGCGCTGGGACTCAAATCCGGCGATCATGTGGGAATTGTTGCACATAACAGTCATCTCTGGGCCATGTCCGATTATGCGACGACCTGTGCCCGGGGAATATTGGCAACAATATATCCTACGCTGACGACCAAGCAGGTCAAATGGATTGCTCAGCATGCCGAATGTCGATTTGTTTTCGCCGGTGATGCGGAACAGGCGGATAAAGTGCTGTCATTTTTACACGAAGTGAAAAAGATTGAGAAGGTCATTGTTCTCGATAATACATCCTATGATGATGAAAAGGTCATTACCCTAAAGGAAATGATGGAAATCGGGGAAAAATACCGCAAAGAAAATCCTGACGATTTTGAAAAAGACGTTATTTCGATTCACAAGGATGATCTACTGACATTGATTTATACCTCCGGTACAACCGGTGAACCGAAAGGGGTTATGTTAACCCACGGTAATCTGGTCTCAAATATTACCGGCAGTCTGAAGGTGCTTATTGCGGATGATAGAGATACTTTTTTGTCGTTTTTACCGCTGAGCCACAGTTTTGAGCGGATGGCGGGCCATTTCCTGGCAACTTCGGTGGGCGCTACGATTTATTATGCCGAAAATATTAATACCGTTGCAGATAACATGCGAGAAGTTCATCCGAGCCTGATGACAGCCGTACCCCGTTTCTATGAAAAGGTTTATGCCAAAGTTATTGATAGTATTGCAGAGGGGTCGGCTGTAAAAAAGAAAATATTCTGGTGGGCGATCAACAACGGACGTAAGGCGGTATGGAAAAAGGTCGACGGTAAAGCCCTTGGGCTATACCTGGGTATGAAAATGAAGATTGCCCATAAACTGGTATTTGCCAAGCTACACGAACGTATTGGTGGTAATTTACGGTTTTTCGTCTCGGGAGGTGCTCCGTTGTCGAAAGAGGTGGCTGAATTTTTCAGCGCTGCCGGTATCATCATTCTGGAGGGATATGGACTGTCTGAGACTTCCCCCGTCATTGCGGTGAATCCGCTTGAGAGACCGAAGATCGGGACTGTCGGACCTCCTATTCCGGGCGTTGAAGTAAAGATTGCCGGCGACGGTGAAATAATAACCCGCGGACCTCATATCATGAAGGGATATTATAAAAACGATGAAGCCACAGCGGAAGTGATCGATAAAGATGGCTGGTTTTATACCGGTGATATCGGGATGTTCGATGATGATGGGTACCTGATGATCACAGACCGGAAGAAAAACCTGATTGTTACCTCCGGTGGTAAAAACGTTGCGCCTCAACCGATGGAAAATGTTCTGGTTACCTCTAAATGGATTGAACAGATTCTTGCAATCGGTGATAAGCGTAAATTTGTCTCAGCCCTGATTGTTCCCTCCTTTCCCAATCTTGAAGCCTGGGCGAAGGAGAAAAATCTGCAGTGGAGCAGTCGCGAAGAACTTGTCAAGTTACCCGAAGTTGAAGCGCTTTATACCCGCGTAATCAGCGAATCCATGGAGGGTTTTGCCCAATTTGAAAAAATCAAACGGTTTGTTTTATTGTCGAAGGAATTTACCATTGAAAGCGGTGAGCTGACACCGTCGATGAAAATAAAACGGAATGTCGTCGAAAAACGTTATGAGAAAATAATTTCGCAGCTGTACGCTGAGGTTGAGAAGGAATGAAAAACAGTTATAAGGAATCCGGAGTCGATATCCGGGCCGGCCGGGAAGCGGTAACCAATATTAAACAAATAGTAAAAACAACATTTACATCGAACGTACTCACCGATATTGGCGCTTTCGGAGGATGCTTTCGTTTTCCTGTTGAAGACTATCGGGAACCTGTTCTGGTTTCCAGCACCGATGGTGTTGGTACAAAGTTGATGATTGCAGCGATGACGGAGCGCTATGATACTGTTGGCCAATGTCTTGTCAATCATTGCGTAAACGATATTTTGACCACGGGCGCCAAGCCGCTCTTCTTCCTTGATTATATCGGAATTGGTAAACTCCGGCCGACGAGAGTTACCGAAATTGTCGAAGGTTTAGCTCGGGCATGCCGTGAAAACGGTTGTGCGCTGATTGGCGGAGAGATGGCGGAAATGCCTGGTATTTACCGTCAGGAAGATTTCGATCTGGTGGGTACGATTACCGGTGTTGTTGAAAAAAGCCAAATACTTCCCCGGAATATTCAGGCGGGCGATTTACTGATAGGTTTGCCCTCCAGCGGATTACATACCAACGGATATTCCCTGGCACGCTCGGTTCTCTTAAAGCATCATGCCATTACGGATAGAGTCCCCGAATTTGACAATGTACTTGGAGACGAGCTTTTGAAAATTCACCGCAGCTATCTTCGTGTTGTTTCCGATTTGCTGGAAGATGGAGCGCTGCACGGCATCAGTCATATTACCGGTGGTGGAATTGAAGGAAATACGAAAAGAATTCTTCCGGAAGGAAGGCAACTGGACATTGACTGGAGTGCCTGGGAGTGGCTACCTGTTTTTAAGTATATACAGAAAATCGGGAATATTAAAGAGCAGGAAATGCGGGAGGTATTTAATTTGGGCATTGGTTTAATTCTGATTGTGGACGCTGTTTTCTGTGACGAAATATTGGCAAATCTCAGGGACAAAGGCGAACAGCCGATTGTCATCGGCCGGATAAAATAACAGATTGCCGGGAAATTAAATGAGTGCACAGGAAAGACGTATCAGGGTTGCGGTTTTAGGAGCCGGAAGTTGGGGAACCACCGTTGCCATCCATCTTTTCAAATTAAATCATCGGGTTGCGCTGTGGGAATATTTTCCCGAGAACGTTGCCTATATGAATAAAACCCGAAGAAACCCGCTGTTAACCGGAATTCCGATTCCCCGGGAGATAATAATTTCCAATGATCTTGTTGAGACTGTCAGAGATGCCGAAGCGATTATTGTGGCCGTACCGTCGCATACGATGCGTGACCTTATGATAAATGTGCAGGGAAAAATTAACGATGACATAATTATCATAAATTTATCAAAGGGAATCGAGGAAAAGACACTGCTTCGGATGAGTGAAGTTATCCATACTGTCTTGCACCATCCACGAGATAAGATTGTTACCCTCAGCGGGCCGAGTCACGCCGAAGAGGTTTCTCGGAGGTTCCCACCGCCGAGGAAACCGCCTCGACCGATTACAACAAGTACCGATTAG
>QNCV01000145.1 GCA_003645845.1 Fidelibacterota bacterium
AGCGCTGTAATTGCCGGTAGCGATCTTATATTCCACAATGGTTTTACGATTGATCTTGGAGATAATTACAGTCAGAATGGTCAATTGGTCCTCCCTTCTAACAGTGGATTCAGTATTATTCTGGATTCTGCCTTTATCGAATTTTCATGGATTAGAGGAAATGGTAATAAACTTACTCTGCAAAATGAATCCGCGCTCAATAGCCAGGTCCACATCCAGGACGCCGTATTAACAGGAATTGTAAATATCGATGGCTACTTTGTGACTTTTGAAGGGAATTCGGTGGTTCTTGAAGATACCCTGCAAAACGCTTCAAATACCGGTCGTGATCTGGTTATTAAAGGTTTGTTTACCAACAGAGGAGTCATTCGTGATAATCCGGTGGGATATCCTTCGTATTTATGGATTGATATCACGGGCGATATCGTGAATAGTGGTCAGTGGACTAATTCAAAAACAACCTTAAACGGAACACTTAACCAAACAGTGACCCTCTCTAATAACGAGATCATTTATGCTGATTTTATCCTTGAAGCGGTCATGGGCACCGGAGGCTATCAATGGTATAAAAATGGTGCTGTTATTTCTGGTGAAAACAACAATAACCTGTTTCTAAATTCTTTGGAACCCGGCAACATCTATTATTGTAGTACCAATGAAGGAAACTCTCGAACAATATCTGTCATTGGGGATGATATCGGTCCGGCAGACTGGAAAATGATTGCTGCCCTTCCGTCATCTGTCCGAGACATCCATTTCATTGATAACCTTGTTGGTTTTGCTGTAGGTGGTGGGTCCATTTATTCGAATGAAGGTGGTGGAAAAGTTTATAAAACGGTTGATGGTGGGAATAACTGGCTTGAATTATCCCTGCCTGCGGATCCTCCTTTTTCATCCATATTTTTTACCGATCCGATGAACGGCTGGGTCGTTGGCGGACGAACTTCTGAATGCCGCATTTTTCACACCAGTAATGGCGGCACCGACTGGACTGAACAGGTGTCAGCTGTCAGTAACCGACCAACCAGTATATTCTTTGCAAATGCCAGTAATGGCTGGATCACCAACGATGCCGGAAAAATTCAACATACTAGTAATGGTGGAACAACCTGGTCTGTTCAAAATAGCACAATATCCGAACATGTTACCGATATATTTTTCGTGGATGAAAATACCGGTTGGGCAGGCGCACAGTATGCCACAATTCTTCATACAACAGACGGCGGCGATACCTGGAACGCACAAAACAGTACTATCCCACGTCCATCCTTTGATAACCGTAATTTTGGTTTTATGGATTTTATCGATGAGAATACCGGTTGGATTTGCGGTGATAATGGTTGGATTGTAAATACCAGCGACGGTGGCACAAACTGGACTCTTCAGGAAACACCTGCCGATGGAATTCACCTCTGTGCAATCGATTTTATCGATGCATCAGATGGTTTTGCTGTTGGATCAATGGGTACCGTATTAAAGACATCGGATGGTGGTGCAACTTGGGAAAGGAGCGCTTTCAGTAATAGTAACTGGTTATCTGATATCTGTTTTATAAATGATAGCACCGTTTTTATTTCGGACGGCGAAGGCAACATTTATAAATATTCGCAAGAATCCGCTCCGGAATTATTGGCTGATTTTGCGGCTAATATAAACTCCGGTCCGGTTCCTCTGACCGTTCAATTTTCCGATCTGTCTTCCGGTACTCCGATTTCCTGGAACTGGGATTTTGGCGATGGCAATTCAGCTACCCAACAAAATCCTCAACACACCTATGAAACGGCAGGCACATACTCTGTCAGTCTGACAGTATCAGACGGGAATACTGAGAACACGCACATAAAAACCGATTATATCACCGTTCTGGAACCAATCGATGAACCTGACGGTTGGTTTCTGCAGAATCCCTACCCGGTTCCGGATGATCTGTACTCCCTCAATGTACTGGATGCCAATACAGCGGTTGCGGTGGGGCAGGGAGGTACCATCATCAAAACAACAGATGCCGGAGCAACATGGTCAATCCTGAACAGCGGAACTAGCGTTAATCTCAATGATGTTTATTTTCCTTCCATGTCAACCGGATATGCGGTTGGCAATAATCCGGCATACGGCGAACCGGGAACAGTCCTGAAAACCACTGATAGTGGCGATACATGGGATGCTCTGAGCATCAGCATCAATTATGATATGAGAGGTGTGTTCTTCATCGATGAAAATACCGGTTGGATTGTTGGTGATGGAAGTTACGGCCAGGATGGAACAGTCATCAAAACCATTAACGGCGGAGATTCATGGACAAAGCAGAGCTCTAATATTGATGGTGAAATCCGAGCTGTGTTTTTCCTTGATTCCAATATCGGTTGGATCGGCGGAGAAGGGTACTGCGCCCTAACTACAGACGGTGGTTCAACGTGGACGCCAGTTGACATAACCACTGAAGATTACCAATATGTAAAAGAGATTCAATTTCTGGATGCAAATAACGGATGGATCGCTGCAAGTACATCCCTTTATCAAACCACTGATGGAGGTAACATATGGACAGCAGTCGTTCCTGCCTCCGATGAATATTACAGTTCCGTCTATTTTTCCGATGCCAACACCGGCTGGGCATCATCGGAAGAGAAGGTATTCAAAACCATTGACGGCGGCTCTACCTGGACAGAACAGATAGACCTGCCGGGATACGGTGGTTATGATATTGAAAGCCTGGACTTCTCCGGGTCCACCGGCTGGTTTGCAGGAACGGAGGGCATTATCTATCAAAATACTGATGGCAGCTGGACTGAAATGTCATCTTCAATATTCCCGGACACACATACAGACCTTAAAGATCTGTTCTTTGTGGATGAGAATACAGGATGGATTGTCGGTGCAGTAGACAATATCTGGAAAACGAATGACGGTGGGCACAGCTGGATCGAGCAGACAGGAGAATTTTGGACCGTGTACGATGTGGATTTTGTGGATGCCAGCAACGGATGGGCTGTCGGAGATGGTCCTTACAACGGTGACGCCAAGATTTACCACACAACTGATGGCGGAACCAACTGGACTGAACAGACCAGCGGAACGGAAAACTGGTTTGCTGCTGTGGATTTTATAGATACCAACAATGGTTGGGCAGTAGGATATGCCGGTACGATTCTCCATACATCCGATGGCGGAAGCAACTGGAGTGAACAATCCTCCGGTACCGGTGAATACCTGAATGATGTCATCTTTTTGGATTCTCAGACCGGTTGGGTTTGTGGTACCAATGGAATTATCCTTCACACAACCGACGGGGGAACCAACTGGAGCCAGCAGACCAATTCCAACGACAACAATCTTTATTCAATGTATTTTTTGGACTCAAATCACGGATTTGCGGTGGGTGCAGAGATAACCATTCTTGAAACCACCGACGGCGGGTCTGCGTGGAATGAAATCACAACCGGTAGTTACACTGATCCCAGTTATAACTCCATTACATTTGCTGATCAGCTCAACGGCTGGATCGTTGGGGATAATGGAACTCTGTTAACAACAACGGATGGTGGCTCTACCTGGACAGAGCAGATTAACCCGACTGGTGTTGATCTTGAATCGGTTTTCTTTGTGAATCCGACAACTGGTTGGGCAGTTGGTGACAACGGAGCCATCCTTAAGACTTCCACTGCTGGGGAAATACCGGTTGCTATTAATGAACCTGATTTTGTCGATACCGAACCACAGAAGTATATGCTCCCTCAGAACTACCCCAATCCGTTTAATCCCACAACAACAATCCGTTACGGATTACCCGAAACTGGTCAGGTCAGAATGACAATCTTCAATCTCTACGGTCAAAAAGTCGTCGATCTGGTCAATACAACACAAAACCCGGGTTATTATGAGACAATCTGGAACGGCAAAAATCGGGACGGAGTTTCGGTCAGTAGTGGTGTGTATATCTGTTATATCAATGTTGTTGGTCGAACAGAATCATATTCCAAAAACATCAAAATGCTGCTTATGAAGTAAATCAATATGAATCAATCTTTATTTAATTATGCCAAAAAACAATTAATCTCAAACGGAGGGAACAATGCGTAAAAAAAGTTTGATCGTTTTCCTGATTTTAGTCTTCGCTTTCTCAGGGTTATCATTTGCCAAATCAAAAACGGTTATACCTAAAGTTGTTATGTTAGGTATTGGCGCAAAAAATCCGACGCTTGATGAATCGAGGTTTCCACATTTGAATTTCTATTACACACCGGGTTTGGTCTCCAAAGCCCAGGTCAGTTCGAATGTAAAAGCTCTTGCGGCTCTTTCAGGTATAGCCAAGGAAACATTCGAAGGAGAACCGAAACTGTTAGCCGATATCTGGAATGAAAAAGGAGAAGTGTTCATGCTTTTTGATAATCAGAGTGTATGTGCAACACTTGGATATAATATCCTGCAGCAGGATGATATCCTGAAAAGACTTTGTGCGGATAGAAAATCACTGGCTGACAATTTTAAACTGTATGTAAAAAAAGGGAAAACTGCCAAACCCGCCAAAAAGGCAATGAAACTTAAAAAATCAGATTTTATGGTTGGGCATAAATTCCCCAATTTTCAAGTTTCAGATCCATCTGGTAACATTACGAATATTAATACAGTATTATCTGGTCAACCAACTTTAGTCATTCTTTTTCAATTGTCGCCGGATTTAGATATTAATGAGGCTAAGAAAAGCCAGGCAGAAGCCTCCGGAAAGGCGTTTGCCAAAGCCATGCTTGCTGGCGCTGCCGGTGGAAAAGCCACAGGACTTTTTGAACAAATTGAGGGACAATTATTCGGCTATGATGCCAGAGAGAAATAGTCATTCATGCAATTCTACACTTCAAAATTGTTAAAATGAATAGGATGTCAATTAACAATCGAACTTAAAAGGAGGAAGCCAATGAAGTATCTCAGTACCATGATCACACTAATGCTGCTCATTTGCGGGATCGCTATTATGAGTTGTAGCGATGATGAAAACAATGGCGTAAGCTATCTGGGACCCGATGAAACAGAATCTGCAATTGTCGGCACCTGGATTCGGGAAGTCGTTAAAGATTACAACTATGCAGGTTTGTCATTTTTCAGTGACGGAACATATTACTATGTCAATATGTCTTCACCGACATCCGAACCTTATGCAAGCAGAGAAGGCGCTTATACTATAGATGGAAAAACACTGACATTAGGATCTGATGATGCCAGCTGCAGTAGTGCCGGAATTTACGAGGTCAGCATATCGGAAGATATGGATCAAATGACTCTCAAGAAAACAGATGATGATTGTGAAGTTCGATCTGGCGAGCTGCCGGGTAACTGGCAGTTTGTAGAAGAATAATCAATTAATCAACTGCCAATCAACAAAAAGAGTCTTCAGTAATTTTCTGGAGACTCTTTTTATATTCAGATAAAATACATAGCCTGTTCTTAAGTTAAGTAAAATTTCAGGATTGATTGTTACATCCTTATTGTTCATTTTTAAAAATAAAATAGATATATTGTGCATTGGAATTGCAAAAGGAGTTTTTGTGCCGTCTTTCTCCAATCCCTACAGCGAAACCCTATTGACCAACCGTCAAAAAGATCGACCGGAAGATATCCGGGGACCCTATTTCCGGGACCAGACTGCGATCATTCACTCTCTTGCTTTTCGCCGTCTCAAACATAAAACTCAGGTTTTTTTCTCACCTGAAAACGATCATATCTGCACCCGCATTGAGCACTCCCTGCATGTGGCTTCCATTTCGTCAACCATCTGTAAAGCGCTGGGTTTGGACGAAGAGTTGGCTCACGCTATCGGTCTCGGACATGACCTTGGACATGCGCCTTTCGGACATGCCGGCGAACAAGCACTGAACACATTGTTAGCCACCCCCTTTATTCACGAGGTTCACAGTCTGAGAGTCGCCGACAAACTGGAAAACTACGGCAAAGGTCTTAACCTGACATTTGCAGTCCGGGATGGAATTGTTTCCCACTGCGGCGAAGTGGATGAACAATTTGTAGAAATTGCACCGGTTCCAAATAACCTGAATGAGCCAACAACCAGACCAATCGCCCCGAGCACCTGGGAAGCCTGCGCCGTCCGCATCAGCGATTCCATGGCCTATCTCGGCCGTGATCTGGAAGATGCAATCAAAGCAAATCTAATCTCCCGGAACGATATCCCTGAAAAAATTCAAATGAATCTCGGTATTCGAAACAGCGATATAATAACAAATCTGGTAAATGACGTCATCGACTGGTCTGCAAAAAACAGCAAAATCGGTTTCTCTCCGGAAATGTTCGAATTATTAATAGAATTCAAACAGTTCAGCAGGGAGCACATTTACCGCAATCCCAAGATGGACTACTGGAACAAATATTCGGAAACCGTTTTATCCTCAATCTATCAATACTTAAGACAACTTTACGATACATGGCAAACGGACTGGGAAGCCTACGCTGCCAGTAAAACGGCTCTGGACAATAAATTCGGTAAATACATGGTTTCCCTGAAAAACGTATATGAACCCTATAATTTCGATATCGACATTATTCTGAAAGATTATATTGCAGGAATGACAGACAATTATGCCCTGCATTGTTTTGAAAATATTCTCACTGCGGGAACAACGGGTCTCTGAGCACCATGAAAAAGAACAACCGGAAAATCAAGGAGTCACTTGCTCAAAAAAGATTAAAAGCATTTCTTGGTTCAACACCAGGAATTGTTCATAATCTCAGTAATCCCCTGACAATCATCTCCACATACTCTCAGCTTATGCAGATGCAAGAGCCTGATAATACAAATAT
>QNCV01000146.1 GCA_003645845.1 Fidelibacterota bacterium
AAAATTCCTGGTATCCAATATTATTGCCCTGGGAATAATCACAAAACTGTCCGGTATAGTTTCCGAGGATGCAGTGAAGCATGCTATCCGTTCGCGTGTCCCAAAGGGCACCGAAGATATTAACATAAAAGCCTTCTATACCGGCATTGAACTGGCCAATAATTGGTTGAAAAAAAACGGCCCCCTAAATTAATAAAAAAGTGTGTAAACAGTCGTGATACGTACTGTTGATTTTTCTACAATTGACCTTTTCGGACGTGTCAGCGCCCTGGGTAACCACCATAAAAAATATCTCCTGAATATAGAAAAGAATTTTGATGCCCTGGTATCACTGATAGATGCCAAGCACCTTTTTGATCAGTTTCGGTTATTACGTTTCTCCTCTGATCCGGCCAGGGAGATGCGTCTGATAAAGAATTTTATCAAGGATCGTGAAACCCTACTGGAAATGCTCGGGTGCTACTATTCTCTCCAATTTCTGTTAATGAATATCAAGGCTCTTGATGTTTTACAGATGGATCTGTCGTCACCCACCGATCGATATGACAATTATCACCGGTTTCTGATACGCACCGGCATTGATTTTCGTCTGCTCAGCGGCGCCTACATGTCGGTACTGTTGGATCTCTTTTTGCCCGAGCAGAAGCGTCCGGATTTTGTGGTCTGTTGTGTCGGAACGCGGGTTGATCAGGACGACATTGATCTGGGAGTAATTGACAGAGGCATCGCCGACCGGGCGTTGATTACAAAGGCCTTTGGGCTTTTGAATCATGAAATGTTGAAAAACGCCAGCCAGCTGCATTTTCATCTTTCCGAGCACGTTGGAAGAAGTGGTTATTCGGCGTCGATTGACGAGTATCATGAATTGCTTGATAAAGAAATCCAGGATTTTGTTATTCTCAGCGAAATGTTAAACGCAGTACCGATTCTGGGACAGCAGAGTATTTTTAATCAGTTTAAATCCGAGATATTGGAACGGTATTATTACCATCCCGCCACCGACAATAAATATCATGAGGGCTGCCTGCGTGGTCTGCTGGGTGAAATCCGGGATCTGATCATGAAGGAACCGCCGGAGAATATTCTGATTCCCAAGCGGGATGCCCTGCGAATGTTGAAAGCAACGGTTTTTGCGATAAAAACCTGGAAGGGAATTGAGCGCAACACGACTCTTGAAGTGCTCGATGTTCTCATTAAAACCGATCTCTCCAACCGCGAAGACTACCTGAGAATTCACCGGGCGCTTACGTTTTTTGAGACCTTCCGTTTCTTGTACCAGCTATTTGTTGTTCAGGAAGAAGAAATACATCTTGATGAAGATCATGCTTCGGATAATCTGCAGAAGGTAGCCCTAGCTATGGGCTATAATGACAAAAGTTATGCGCCGGCCTATGCTCAGATGATTACCCATTATCAGGACCTTCAGGAAACAGCCCGCCATGGTGCCGAACGGCTTGTTTACCAGATTAAAAGGCATCTGAATAAGATCACAATTTTCAATGAGATCACAAGAGTAGATAATATTTCCGGAAATGCCCATCACGAACCGATCAATATCGCTAAGGAATTTATTATCCGATCCTCGTTTTTCCGTGGGACTCGGTTCTGGGACGATGTATTTGAGCTGCTGGACCACGAAGACACGGTACTGCTCAATCGGTTTATCAGTGATTTTGTGACGCTTCCGAAAGACCAGATGACGTCCCTGATAAAAACCTACGTGTACTGGGGACGCCAATCCCCTTACTCACTAATATCAATGATTACGATAATTACCCGGCATCGCCCGGCAATGGCGGAATCGGATTTTGTCCGGCAATTTCTGAATGAGTTTATTTGCGGGTTTGAGGGAACCCATGAAAATATCAGCCGTATGTGCCACATCCTGAATTTTGCCCCCCAGATGATCAATAATTTTCTGGCATTGCTGAATGAAAAGCAACTGGACAGGTTAATTAAGATGATCGACCGTCCGTTGTGGGGACCGGATATTAATCTGCTGCAGAATAATTTGATATCCCTTTGCCGCCTGTATAAGAACAGCAGTTATTATTTTCAGCGCTTTGTGCAACGGGTATTTAATTCTTATGCCGATTACATCTCTACTCTGAATAACGAACACAAGTTTGCCCAGATTGCTGATGGTCTTTTACGCAATCTGGATAATTTCGATACGATTTCCGAAAAGATAGAGCGGCTGGGCGATTATTATGACTTTGAGTTTTTAAGACTGGGTTTAAAGGCAATAAACGGCGGATCCTTTGAATCGGTGAATAAACAGTTTACGATATTCTCGGATAATTATATCCAGATTCTCTTTGATCTCTGCCGGACTGAGGTCTCGAAAGAGATGGAAAAAAACATACCGGAAACCAAAGATCTGCTTGCCGTCTTTGCCGCCGGTGGTCACGCCCGCAGTCAGTCCTTTGACGATGATTACGACTTAATTATCCTGCTGAACAGCGAAGACCGTAAAATGCTCGAATTTGCCAATCGGATTATCCTGAAGATGAACAAACACATTATCCGGCGGTCGATAATGACCCACTACCGGTTTGCCGATCGTTTCAAAAATTATGTGACGACCTTCGGCAACCTGAAAGAGTTTTTCAGCAATCCCGATGAATATGCCTTTATCGATATGTCACAGCTGCTGGGCTCCCGCATGATTGTCGGCAGCGCACATTTTAAAAGCGCTTTCGATACGGAAATCGTGCAGACCTATATCTATAATCGCAAAGATGATTTTATCCGTTCACTGAAAAGTGAAATTTTTTCCCGGAGGGAATATCAGAAAAACATTGACAGTCTGGACATTAAAGAGTGCCCCGGCGGACTGCGGGATATGGAAAACTTTCTCTTTATTCTGAAAGCTCGTTACGCAATAGTCACCCCCATATCCGGAACACTCTTTAAGGAACTCATAAGTGTGGTTCCGAAACAGAAAAATTCTCTGATTGCACTGAAACAGAACTACTATTTTCTGAAACATGTCCGTGATCTGTATCATCTCATGGTTTCCGACAGCGATAACCTGGGGGGCGAATTTCTTGAACCGCTCATTGAACCGCTGAACAAGTCCAGAAACCTTAATATGGAATCTGCTGACGATCTATTGACGAGACTGAAATCTAACTTCGCCGAAAACGTTAAATTAATTGATGAAATATTGGATTTACTGGAACTCGGCTAATCGTGTAAATCGCGTAGGGTTCTACGGGCAGTTGAGACAGCGATAGAGACCATTTTTTCCTGAAACCGGGCGATTTCATCCGGCGAAGGGCTGTTTTTCCGCCAGCGTTTTAATTTCCGATCCGTACACTTAAATATTTTTTTCTGACCGCGGTCCAGTATCTTGCGGACATAATAATATTTATCAAGGTTAATATGGTCTTCGTCATCATAGACTCGTGTTTTGATTGTCTGGAATAATACATTCAGCGCTGCGCCATCCGAACCGTTCAGGGCTTCCGGAATCCTGCCTGAGGAAACCCACAAAGGTACTGAAACGGAGCAGACCGGTTCTCCCAGTGCACACCAGAATGTCGTCAGATTTTTACGGTCATCTGATGGAAAAGCATCGAACACAACCGCTGCGACAGTGCGGTAGCGGTTAATGGTGTCCCGGGTTTTTCGCACAACCGGATTGGCGAAGTCAAGGAGGGAATCCGGCAGGTCAATATCTTCAGAGACAGTCGAGATAACGTAATGGTGATCCAAAATGTTTTTCTCGACGGCCTGATTAAATAATGTCAAAGCGCGATCGTGACGAACATGTCCATATCCTTCGGATGAGCGGGCATTGTAGGCGAAATTTGCCCGAATCAGAAAATTGTGTTTTTCAGAATCCGGTATATTGCACCGAATATATTCGTGATTGCCGGTTTCGAAAAAGGCGGCTCCGCCGGCGGCGTCAATGACACCGAAGTTGCTCGTCACACGCCGCCCGGCACCGTTGCTTTCCCGAAGCATTTTTTCAAAATCCTCTATTGTCTGACACCGTTGTAAAGCCATCTTCATCAGATAACCTTCATCGTCATATTCGGTCGGCTCGCCGGGCACAGCCATATCCCTGGACTCGGCGTTGATAATGGCGAAACCGTAGTTATTGATTCCCGCCCAAACCTGGGTTGTGTCATTCTTGTTGATAAGACCGATAAATCTGAATTTATCCTTGCGGAAAAAGGCCAGCTCATTATCCGTAAAACCTGTGTCGCGATTTTTCCAGAGCAACACATGTCCGTGCTTCGCGGCCCCTGCGCCCGCCAGTCCGGTTGTACAGGCCGGAAGAAGGTGAAATGAAATTGTAATAATTAGCAAGGCGACGATAAGATGATGACGTTTGTCCATTTTACTTTCAGATAAAGGGGTTACATTTCACTGATATATTCTGAAACAGCCAGCGCACCCACAGTGGCATCGCCCACGGCTTCGGCAATCTGGCGAAATTTCTTCGAGCGCACATCTCCGATGGCAAAAATTCCTTTGATATTGGTATTCATGTAACTATCGGTAATGATATAGCCATTGTTGTCCAGATTGATCAGGCCCTTGACAAAAGCCGTGTTGGGAACCCAGCCGACAAAGACAAAAACGCCCTCGGTTTTTATGGTAACGGTTTCACCGGTTCTGACATTTTTGACCGTGACCGATTCAACCATATTTTCCCCGTTGATTGTTTCAACAACGGAATCCCAGACGAAGTCAATCTTGGGGTTATCGAAAGCCCGTTGCTGGAGTATCGGACTGGCCCTTAATTGATCACGACGATGAATAACGGTGACCTTGCTGGCAAATTTCGTTAAAAACAGAGCCTCCTGAATGGCCGCATCTCCACCGCCAACGACCATAATATCGGCGTCTTTGTAAAACGGTCCGTCACATGTGGCACAATAGGAGACACCGCGCCCGGTCAGTTTTTTTTCACCCTCAACATTGAGAAGCCGGGGAAGTCCGCCGGTGGCAATGATGACAGCCTTGCTGCGATATTCTTTTTTCTCGGTGATGACCGTATGAAAATCGTCGCCGGGAATGATTTTCTTTACCTCGTCATATTCTTTTATGGCGACGTTAAATCGTTCGGCCTGATGACGAAATCTCTGCATCAATTCCGGGCCCGGAATACCTTCAGGAAAACCGGGATAATTTTCAATCAGGTCGGTAACATTCGGAAGTCCGCCGGTCATTGATTTTTCCAGTAAAACCGTATCTAATTTTTCACGGGCAGTGTAAATTCCGGCAGTAAATCCCGCCGGACCGCCGCCAATGATAACAACATCATAAATTTTGTCTGTCACGTAATTCCTCCAATAGTGTTAATTAAAAGGGTTCCAAAATGTTGATGCGATCCCGGTGAAAAAGTTACGCATATAGTATATAATATTCTAAAAATTTTCCTAACATGAAAAATTGTTAATCCCAAAATCAGTGTTTTGCAATTACTGAAGATTTGGTAAATTCACATATGATCAAAGGAGGCAAAGAGATCATTTTAGTCGGCGACCGGGTACTCATCGACCCGGACACCGATCATTCCAAAACGCCCTCGGGGCTCTATCTGCCGCCGGGTGTGAAAGAGAAAGAGAATGTTCAGGGCGGCTACGTGGTCAAGGTCGGACCGGGGTTTCCGATTCCGGTTGTTGATGAATCATCGGAGGAGCCCTGGAATCCCGAGCATAGAGAGCCCCAGTATATGCCCCTGCAGGCCGAAGAGGGAGACTATGCAATATTTCTGCGTAAGTATGCCATTGAAATTGAGCTCGAAAACCACAAATACGTTATCGTACCCCATTCATATCTGCTTGTCCTGATTCGTGACGATTTTCTGGGAGATTAAAAAAACGGCCAGTATTTATACTGACCGTTATCTATTTTATCGAATAGTTTGACTAATCTATCCAGTCAATGTCCACGCTGCCCAGTCCAATCTCAATAACCATATAAATCCGCTTATCGGCGTCTTTCCAGTTCCGGCTGCGATAGACATTTTCATCAACCTCTCTGAAACCGCTAAAGTTCAAAGATGATAAAAAGGAGCTTTCAGCCTCGATCTGAACGGCGTATTCCTTTGGTATCTGAATCGTGACAGAGCCGAGACCGACGGTTATTTTGCCCCTCACATCACGGGTTAAATCACCGTCGAAACGAAGTTTGGTTGATCCTAAACCACATTCGACATCAAAACGGTCCATATTAGTGTTTGAGAGACCGATCGCTTCGACGTTTCCCAATCCCGTTTGAATAACCAGCGAATGAATCCGTTCCTGATTCTTTTCGGAAAATTCCATGGAAACATCACTTAAACCGCATTCCAGGTTTAAATCGCTGACCTTGATACCGGTAAAATCCAGAGAGCCTTTACCGAGTCCCAGGTCAATATCATAGGCGCCGGGAATACGTTCAGTCATGGCAACACGCCAATGATTGTTTTTAATGTCGCCGGAGCTCTTTTTTGAATGTTTCCAAAAACTGCGATCGTCGTCCCGATGAGAGATCAGGCGGAGTTTGCCCCGATCACCAACGATTTTATATTCGATTTCCGGTTTGTAAAGCTCCTTAGAGTATTGCAGTTCCGCCTGCATAATGAAATTGTCATTCCTGTTACCGCGCAGTTCAAAATGACCCAAACCAAATTCGATCCCCACATCCAGCTCTGTTTCACCCCTGTACGGAATTTCATGGTGTTCGGTAACCACATCATCCGCCAGCGCAGTCGCGGCAAACAGACAGATTCCAATTAATAAACTCCCCTTCATTATTTATCCCTTTTTTCT
>QNCV01000147.1 GCA_003645845.1 Fidelibacterota bacterium
CACTGATTGCCTCTACGGAACCATCGACATCACACTTCAGAACGACGTTCAATTGCTTCACGCGCCCTTCGGCAATCTGTTGAGAAATAGTGTCGAGAGTCCACTCTTTTGCCTTGCGAAATTGTTGTTCGCGCTGGATTTTCTGACGCTCGGAGGCAATTTTTCGGGCTTCCCGTTCGTCATCCACTACAGCGAATATATCAGCCAGATTCGGCAACACATCGAACCCCACAATAACCGCCGGGTCGGATGGTTCGACCTTTTTCAGACGATGACCGCGTTCATCATAGATAGCGCGGATCCGACCGGCAGATGGTCCGCAGACAAAGGGATCACCCACTTTGGCGGTACCTTTCTGAATCAGAACCGTTGCCATCGGTCCGTATCGCTTATCAACCTTCGCTTCGATGACAGTTCCTTTGGCTGCCGTTTCGACGTTTGCTTTCAACTCCAGCATTTCAGATTCAAGTAAAAGCAGATCCAATAAATGATCAATCCCCTGACCGGTTTTTGCCGATATTTCCGCTACCTGAACTGAACCGCCCCAATCCTCTACCAGTACATTATGCTCCGACAATTCACGTTTTACCCGATCGGGATCGGCTTCCGGTTTATCAATTTTATTAATGGCAACGACAATCGGTACCGAGGCGGCCTTGGCATGATTGATAGCTTCAATAGTTCGGGGCATCACTCCATCATCCGCGGCTACGATCAGCACAACAATATCCGTTACCTGGGCACCGCGGGCCCGCATTGCCGTAAAGGCTTCATGGCCCGGCGTATCCAGAAATGTAATCTGCTTCTTATTATCTAAAACGACTTTATACGCCCCGATATGCTGGGTAATTCCACCGCTTTCACCGGCAACAACATTGGTTCGCCGAATATAGTCAAGCAGTGATGTTTTTCCGTGGTCCACATGTCCCATAATTGCAATAACGGGAGGACGAGGCACCGCATTTTCAAGATCTTCTTCACTCTCTTCGATCTTTAATACTTCTTCGCCATATTGCTCCAACTGCTCTACTTCAAAACCATACTCATCGGCAATCAGTTCAATTGTATCAAAATCAAGACGCTGATTGATTGTGACGAACATTCCAAGGCCGATACAGGTTGAAATCAGATCAGCCGCATCGACATCTAACATTTTTGCCAGTGTTTCAAGTGTAGCAAACTCACTGATCCGGATTTTCTTCACTTCCTCCTTAACGGTATCTTTGTCAGAATCCTGTTTCTTGTATTTTTTCCGGACAGTCTTCTCTTCCATTTTGGCCATTGTCCGACGAATGGATTCCTCGACTCTGCGTTCATCAATATTATCCGAACGCTTCCCCTTCCGTCCCCGCTTGGAATCTTCACTATCCGAGGCGCGTCGTTTGCCACCTTTTTGCTCCAGTCTGGCTTCAATATCGGAGATTGTAATCCGGCGCAGTTTCCTTTTTTCCTTTTTCTTTTTCTTGGGCTCCTTGGTAACCGGCTTCTCTTCAGGGACAACTTCCGTTAGAGGTTCTTCAGTGCGTTCCTCGACAGTTTTAGGTGTAACATCACTGATCTCCTCTAATTCAAGCACCTCTTTGATCAACATTTTATGAACCGATACACCGTAATCAGAAAAAACTTTAATGGCCGAATTGACGATAGGTTCAGCACGATTATAGACTTCGGATTCGATCTTTTTCCGCTCGATTTCGGCGCTCTTCCGAGCTTCCTCTTCCGCTTTCCGCTTTGATTCGGCTTCCCTTCTGGCTTTCTCTTTCCGAAACCGTTCAATAACATCTTTTTCCCGGGCAAACTCTTCCAGTATTCTGATGTAGGTTGTTTCATCCACGGGAGACATGATTGTCCTGACGGGAATTTTTTCTTTTTTCAGAAACTCAATAATCTCAATATGAGAAATATTCAATTCCTTGGCTATTTCGAAAATACGTTTCTTTTTTACTTTTGAATCCTCGGTCATATTATGCTTTCTGTTTATATCAAACCGGTTTGATTACTCCTGGACTATATCATCGATAATTTTATCATCGGAAGCTTCCAAATCCTCTTCCTCAGGGCCAAAATCATCGGCCTCTTCGTAGTCATCGGAGCTGGCTGCTTCGGCCCGGGCGGCTTCTCTTACGGCCTCTAATTCTTCTTTGCGCTTCCGGACAACCTCTTCAACAACAGAGATAATCTTATCGACGGTTTTATTTCCCATCCCCTTGATGCTGACCAATTCTTCCTGAGGAGTATTTAACAATTCTTCGGCTGTTTCAATACCAACGGAGTACAAAAGTTTCCAGTTGTGTTCGGTCAATCCCTCAATCTCTTCCAGATATATCGTCTCCGTTTCCGAAAGTTCATAATCCGATTTCTTAATTGCATCGATCGTGTATCCGGTAACCTCAGAAGCCAAACGGATATTCTGTCCATTTTTCCCGATTGCTACTGAAATTTCCTCATCATCAAAAATAGCCAGCGCCGATTTTTTCTCTTCATCAATTTCCAGCATGTAGGGCTTCGCCGGAGAAAGCGCCCGGGTAATCAGAATTTCCGGCTCGCTGCTGTTGTTAATAATATCAATTTTCTCGTTGTTCAATTCCCGGACAATCGCCTGAATTCGGCTGCCTTTGATGCCAACACAGGCACCGACGGCATCAATGCGACGGTCGTTGGATTCAACGATGACTTTACTGCGGTCGCCGGCATGACGAGCCACCTTTTTTATTTCGATGGTACGATCATATATTTCCGGCACTTCGTTTTCAAAAAGTTTAATCAAAAACTGGGGGTCCGCACGGGAGACAATAATTTCCGGCCCCATGGCACCCAGAACCGCTTCTTTCAATATCGACTTAATGCTTTCTCCTCTGCGATAACGCTCTCCCGGTATCTGTTCTTCCCGAGGCATTTTCAACTCCGCTTTGCCGATATTAATAAAAATTGCATCGCGCCTAATCTGATGAACATCACCGATAATAATCTGCCCGACTTTTTTGGAGTATTCCTCATAAATAGCATTTTTCTCAACACGCATAATTTGCTGATTCAGGATCTGTTTGGCATGGGAAATCAGGCGACGACCGAAACTGATCGGATCAATAATTTCAACATAGGGATCACCGACATCCAGGTCGGGATCAAGAATCCTGGCCTCTTCAAGACTGATTTCAGTCAGCGGATCTGTAACCTCTTCCACAATGGTTTTCTGTTGATAAATTTCAATCTCACCCTTGTCCATATTGACAATCACATCGAAATTCTCGGTACTGCCGTACTTTTTTTCAATCAGGGTTAAAAAAACCTTTTCGATAATTTCGCCCAATTCACTGCGATCCACATTTTTTTCGCGAGCGATCTGGGAAAATGCTTCAATAATCTCACGGTTTATCAATTGGTAACTCCTCTATGTTTTTATTACCATTTTATTTCGACTTTGGCATAGTCGATATCTTTAAAATGAATTATCTGCTGTATTCCGTCTCTATCCAGAATCAACCGATCTTCGGCGACTTCAGTCAGTTTTCCCCGGAACGGTGAATCCAGATCCGGCAAATGATGATAAACGTTTAACACGCGACCGACATTGCGGGGAAAATCCCGGTATTCCGTTAGTTTCGCATCCAGCCCCGGAGAACTGACCTCCAGATGATACCCGGATTCAAATAACTCATCCAGTTTCTCTTCTGCGTTGATTTGCCGGGTCAGGGAAACGATTTCATCCATGGTAATACCGTTGACTGTCTGCGCCAACACCCGCACAAAATTCCGTTTACCCTGCAGAGTCAGATCAAGGTTGACCAGATAAGCCCCGTTTTTCTCAAGAATTCCGGTAATGATATCTTTAACTTTTTCTTCCCGTTCGGTCACTTTCATTCTCCATACGAAAAAAGTGGGTTAGCCAACCCACTTTCAACGATCTGAATATACATTAATTAAATAAATAATGCAACTCCATTTATATCAATTCTTTTAACACAGCAACCTTTGCGGCCAAAACATCATATTCACTTTTCATTTTGTAATCCAAATTATCAGGATCGATCTGTTTTAAAAGTGCTTCGGCTTTTGCGGTATTTTTAATTTCCAGATAATTGCGGATAGCATTTATATAGCATTCTGTTTTAAGAAATTCATAGGGTGACTCATCACCACCTTTTTTAAAATAATCAGCCGCCTTTTGAAAATCTTCTTTCTTTTCATAACAGACTCCCAAACCGTTGTAAGCGGCCGCAATAAACATCGCTTCATGACCATAATCATCAATGTACTTGCGATAATTTAACTCTCCGTTTTCATAATCATCTTTAGACATATAAGCACTTGCCAGCATCAGGGTAGCCATACCGGCGCTTTTTGTCCCCGGATTCCTATCGATTAATGCTTCAAATTGAACGATTGCATTGTCAACATCACCCACAGTCAGCGCCATCTGAGCGATCCCGAGTTCACCTGCAGCTTCCCGATTAGCCTTATTTTTCGAACGAATCATGGCAATACTGAGCACAGCGACAACAAGAACAGCAATCAGCACGTAACTGAGTAACTTCCCTTTTTCTCTCAAAAAATGTTCGGTTTGAGCTATTTTTTCAAGTACCGGGTCTTTCTTAATCTCTTTCCGGATTATCTTTCTTTTAGGTTTTAACATCTATTTTTCTCCTTTTTCCCTTTCTTCCTGTACCCTCGCCGGGACTCGAACCCAGATCAGAGGATTAGGAATCCCCCGTTCTATCCGCTTGAACTACGAGGGCTCAAATAGCGGGTAAAGTTATGTTTACCGTCAATAAAAACCAAGAAATATTCATGAAATATCCGGTCACTTCGACAAATTGTAAAATCTCCAAAACATGTATATTTATGTATATTTTGTCATCTGAAACCGGATACGCAACTGAATGGGGATTACTATATATTTTCAATCTTTCCCCAGCGGAAAAAGGCGTAAGAAACCGTTTCGGAGTGATTTACCCGGCAAGCGCGGGAATCAGAGGGAAAATGCCGCCATCAGTTGAGCGTTCAAATCGTCAACCATCTTCCTTGTAATTGAAGTATCGCGATAAATTTCCTCAATCAGATGGGGCTGTTGATACAATTTTTGATAATCCGAACGGCGACAGCTGATCAGATTTCCCAGAGATTCCTTAATAGCCATCCCGACTAAAATCTGTTCATCACCTCTTCGAAAGTACGCCTGGGGACGATTGAATATTTTCGGGAAAATCGCTAACAGATATTGACCGGATGAAGGATCGAATTTCAGCATCAGATTCATCCGGGGTTCATATTCATTTATTTCCAAAGAGGTTATGATTGACCCGAAATCCGGTATATTGGGAATATTTCGTATCGCCTGATCGACATTTTGCAGCACTTTATAAAATATCTCGAAAAACCGTTTAATCTCCCCGTCGTCACGGCTGATTAACAGATACATGGCGCGCAGGAAATGGTCCACAAAGCAGATTTGGCTGGACTGATTTTTAAAAATAGTTACCAGATGTGCCGGTTTTGGATTTTTATTCAGCAATCGCTCAATTTGTCGCTCGGCAATCAGCGTCGATTTCAAACCGGCCTGAAAATGGAAATGGGGACTTGAGGCTCCGGCCATCGCCCCATTGAAAAAGATCGAATAATCGGTCAGTTTTCTCGATAATATCAACATATCACCGAAAGAATCCCTCACAATCTGGGGATCATGTTGAACAGAGGCGATTGTAAGATCACCGGGAATAGTAATACCCGGATTCACCAGAATTATATAACGATTATCAAGGGTTAGTAGCCCCCTTTGCTCCGAATCAAGATGACACAGAAAACATTGTGGTTTTCTGCCGCTCTTTGCATTCTCAAAGGTTTTTGCCGTCACACTTGGAGCGCGTGTTTCGTTCAGAGTTACCGCAATATCAACCCCGGAGACAGTTACGACTTTCTTTTCCAGCCTCCGGTATGTTTCCAGGTTTTTAATCAACCGCGGCCAGCCTTTTTCCGGATCGGACTGCTGCCGCACCAGTGCAGCGACCCGCGCATTATCATCGATGTTCGCCCTATGTTCCAGATAAGGTATTAAACCGGTATCGTCTATATGATGATCCGTTAAACTCATTTCAACATCAGCAAAATGTCAGATACCAACACGCTTGTTAAATTTATGATAATAGGGATTACTAAACACGATATGTTTCAACTCTTCAATAATAGGAGGTTTAAAAACGTACTTTGAATAATTTTTTCGAACCAGCACATCTGACCCCAGCTCTTCACTGTCAGTATTTGACCCATGACGAACCGCAATATAATTGGCCTCCTCCATATTTCGTTCAATAATATATCCCAGCATCAACAACCGATCGGATAATGCGGCGTCTTCTCCATACAGGAGATCCGGATACCCACCGGCATTAATAATCGCTTCCCGGCGATAATAGCGCGGAGCGCCGGGACCCGGAATACAGACCTGCAACAGCGGATTATTCTGATCGCAAAGATATTCGTCATGTAAAATCACCTGGTTATCCAGGGTCAATTCACCGGTTTCAGAATCCCGCGCAGCGGTTTGATATATTCCAATGATTGCAGCAGCGCCGCTCCGCTCAAACTGCTTTAAGATACTGGTCACCGGATCGCCAATCAGCACATCATCGGAATCCAGCTGGCCAATGATCCTGTTTCGGGATTTATAAACACCAAAATTGCGGGCACCGCCCAGTGTCATTCCGGAAACTTTGAAATATTTGATCAATTCCGGATATTTTTCCGCATAGGGCCGGATTAC
>QNCV01000148.1 GCA_003645845.1 Fidelibacterota bacterium
ATCGTTTTTCCTCCTTTTTTAATCGTTAATATTTTTTGGGAAAATCGATGACTCTTACCTTTTTTACAAATCCTTTTTATCCCAATGGGATCTCTATGAGACAGAAATTTATGGACTCTACCTTAGATTGGACTCAATAATTTTATTTACATGAATAAAAACAATTGTAAATTTCTTGTTGAGATATTAGGTTTATTAAAAAGGAAAGAGCATCATTATGAGTAGTCCGATATGGGAAGTTGTTAGTTTCAGAGGGAGTAAAAAAAGCGATGATATTTTCAATGCCCTTAAAAATGTACCCTTGTTTGAGGACCTGAATCCGAAAGAATTGAAGGAAATAGAGAAAATCATTCACCGGCGTGAATACAAGAAGGGCGAACCTATTTTCAGGATGGGGGACCCCGGACTGGGCATGTATATCATTATTCGGGGCGCTGTTAATATTGTGGAAGAGACGGAGACCGGTAAATCGCACATCTTGGCTGTTTTGAATGACGGAGCATTTTTCGGAGATTTGGCGCTTTTAGACGAAGCGCCCCGGTCTGCTTCGGCAATTGCCGATGATAATTGTGATATCCTTGGTTTTTTCCGGCCCGATTTTTTAAATCTTTTATACCGGCGTCCGGAATTGGGAATCAAGATTCTGTTTGCACTGGCTAAAATAATCGGCGAGCGGCTCCGCCGTACCAATGAACAATTGGCTAAATTAGAGCAGAAATAAGGGCGCTTGATATGGATAATTATTCTTACCGATTATACAGTCAGATTTTGACGCTATTCTGGCGGGTGTTGCTGGGATTGCTGGGAATCGCCGCTGTGATTGTGATTTTTCCCTATGTCAAATCGATTCTTGTCTTATTTGTGATTGCACTGCTTCTGGCGGTTTTATTGAGTCCTTCCGTGGATTTTATGGAAAGAAGGGGGATCAATCGGGGATTGGCCATAGTAATTGTTATGCTTCTGATTATTGGAATTATTGCATTTACGGTCAGTCTGATTATTCCCGGAATCATCGGTGCGGTGGAATCGCTTTCGTCAAAATTGCAGTCCGATGTTATAACCGATCTAAATAACAATATCGAAAATTTCTTCGCTGTCAATTTCAATAATGCCGAACTGGCCAGGAATATCACTTCCAAAATGAATGAAATCGGATTGAAACTGCTCAGTAATATGGCTGAATTTTTCAAGAATGTCGGATCATTCCTTGCATCGGTGGCAATAGTGCCGTTCCTGACATTTTTTCTGATTAAAGATATGCGGTTTTTCAAACGGGCTCTGATTGCAAAAATTCCAAATAAGTATTTTGAAATGTCACTGAATGTTCTGCAAAAAGTCGGAAATCAGGTCAGTAAATATATACAGGGACAAGCCTTGGATGCGTTTATTGTCGGATGTCTGTCGGTTCTGGGGCTTTTTATCATCAACCTTGTTTTTGATAATCCGGTCTCCCAGTTTGTTTTTATCGGGATGATCGCCGGAGTTGCCAATCTGATTCCCTATCTGGGACCGATTGTCGGAGCTGTACCGGCGCTATTGATTGCAGTTATCAGTAATCCGCCAAACCTTGGTGTTGTTCTGCTGTGGATTATAATCACCTTTATTCTGGTTCAGGTGATTGATAATTCCTTTGTATCGCCGATGGTAGTCTCAAAAAGCGTGGATATGCACCCCCTGACTGTTGTTATTGTTGTCATAATAGGTGGCAATCTGGCCGGCGCCGTCGGGATGCTTTTTGCTGTCCCGGTGACCGGAATAATTAAAGTTACAATAGCAGAAATCGTTTGGGGGCTTAAGCATTATAAATTGAGTTAAGCTTACTATTGGCAACTCAATTTATACTTATTCTATAAAGAAAATATCGAACTTATTGTGTAAAAAAAATAAATGCCTCCGATAAACAATAGACGAAAAATTATTGATCAGCTAATTGTAATTGTTCTTTTATTGAGTGTATTATCTCTATTTTTGGAATATGGTTTACATCAGACCCGAACGATTTTCTGGATAACGAGTATACTCGATTATTTAATAGTGACTCTGTTTTTAACGGAAGCAATTATTCGGATTACCAGGGCTCCGGATAAGCTCAATTATGTTCGCAGTAATTTTTTTGATCTTTTGTTGCTTATTGTAATCGTGGGTCTTTTTATATACACCCGCTATACCCAATATACACTGGGAATTGCTGAATCAAGCCGTTTATCGACAAATATCATTCTGGTCAGAAATACTTTCAATATCCTTAAAATTCTTGGACGGGTAAAACGTTTACATGCTTATATTAAATCTGTATCGAGTCATCCGGCACAGACGATTGCATTCAGTTTTATCATCATCATCCTGCTGGGAACAATATTTCTGATGCTCAGCATTTCAACGGAAGATAATTCCCGCCTCGGCTTTGTCAATTCACTTTTCACGGCAACATCAGCGGTTTGTGTTACGGGGCTGATTGTTGTTGATACGGCTACAAAATTTTCCCTATTCGGACAGATTGTTATCATGATATTAATCCAGATCGGCGGTCTGGGAATAATGATCCTTTCCTATTTTGGTGCTTTTGTAATCGGAAAACGGATTTCCATCGAGGAGAAATTAGCCCTGTCTTATCTTCTCAACGAGCAGGATATGCAGAAATTATCGACATCGATTATGAAAATTATTTTTATCACTTTTGGAATTGAGCTGATCGGGGCGTTGATTCTGTACGGAAATTTTAACGATCTGTATGGTGATTCGGGTAAAGCCGTTTTCTTTTCGCTGTTTCATGCCGTCTCGGCCTTTTGTAATGCCGGCTTTGCGCTTTTCAGCGACAGTCTTGAATCCTTTAAAAGTGATCTTGGTATGAATTTCACGATTGCCGGTTTAATTATTGCCGGAGGGATCAGTTTTTCGGTTGTTTTTAATCTTATTGAAAATTTCAGAACGAATGTTGAAACGAATATATTCAGCCGTCGGATTCGTCGTTCGAACTTGACATTAAATACAAAAATTGTATTGATAATGACCGGTTTTCTGATTGTGACGGGAATGTTGCTGATATATGCTCTGGAGCATAAAACGAATTTACTGAAATACGATTTAAAGACTCAGTATCTTGGGGCGCTTTTTCAGTCTGTCACCTTACGCACCGCCGGTTTTAATACGATTAATTTTGCCACGTTGCGTATTCCGACACTGTTGATCATGATTTTGTTCATGTTCATTGGTGGCGCTTCAGGATCGACGGCCGGTGGTGTTAAAGTAAATACGGTGTCGGTTGTTTATGCCTATCTGAAATCGGTTTTATATAATCGGAAAGAAACCACGCTGATGAATAATTATATCTCAAAGAATACCATTAATAAATCTTTTTTGATAATCTTTTTAGCGTTAGGTGCGGTTTTTACCGGAACTATCATTCTGGGGATTCTTGAACCTTTTCCACTTGAAAAAATTCTGTTCGAAGTGGTCTCGGCCTTTGGCACGGTCGGTTTATCGACAGGAATAACCGGAAGCCTCTGTACGTTGAGCAAATTGACGATTATTACCCTGATGTTTATAGGGAGGCTGGGTCCGATGACATTAATTATTGCATTGTCACAAAAACCGGAGCAAGTTCGCGTAAAGTATCCGGAAGGAAATATATTAATCGGTTGATGTGGTGATAAGGAGGAAATAATGGCCAAAGAAAAGGTATTTGCCGTTTTTGGACTGGGGACATTTGGTTTTGAAGTATGCCGGGTAATTTCTGAAAAAGGGGGGAAGGTCATTGCAGTTGATTGTCAGATTGATCTGATTGAAAAAGTGAAAAATATGGTCACCCAGGCCGTGCTGATTGACAGTACTGACGAAGAGTCTTTGAAAAATGCGCCCATCGAAGATATTGATGTAGCCGTAGTCGGCATCGGTCAGAATGTGGAGTCCAGCATTTTGACCACCGCGGTTCTGAAGAACCTCGGAGTTCCCTATATTATTGCCCGGGCGGTTTCGGATATTCACGCTCAGGTTTTAAAACAGGTGGGTGCAACGGAGGTCATCAACATTGAGATTGAAGAGGGCAAACGAATTGCCAGCAAACTGATATCGCCTGATATTATTGATAAAGTGTACATTGGCCAAAACCAGATTCTGGCTGAAGTCATATGTTCTAAGAATATGATCGGCAAAACAATATTAGCCCTTGATCTGAGGAAAAAGCTGAACATAAACATTATCTCGATCAAGCATACCAGTACGGAAATCGATGATCTTGGTAATCCGGTTATCGAAAATATTGTCGATTTTCCTTCGCCGAACACGATTATTCAGAAAGACGACATTTTGGTGGTTGTGGGTCGTGAAAAAGACATTGAAAAACTGAAGGAAATCTGATGTTTTTAATCACAAAATTCCGCATCTATCTGCTGTTTATTGTTGCAATGATTGCATTTATTGTCATTGGTATTCACGGATATATAATATTTTCCCACATCAATTCCGGTGATTCCATGAGCATCAAATATTTCGCCGAGAATTTTATCTTCTATATTCTGATTATTCTGATTCTGCTGACAATTGTTTTTGTATCGATGCTGATGAAAAGTAATAATATTTACAGAGAGCTTGAAAAAGTGATTGAACTTTCACGACAGGGCAGATATTCCGGCGGCAGCCAACTTAAATCGCTCGGTACTCTCGGTCAGAAAATAATCGAAATTAATGCTCATTTGAATTCGTTAAGCGAGATGAAATCGCTGAAAATCAGCAGCTTATCCAATATAGTTAACTTTCTGCTTGAAAAATCCGACCTGGCGGTATTTGTACTGGACGCTCAGGGAATGATCATTAAAGTCAGCAATCATTTATTAGGGCTGTTGGAAATCGACGAAAAAAATATTGTCAACCGGTATGCCGAAAATGTTCTGGATCAATTCAACTTTTCCAATGTCATTATTGAACTGCGTAAAAGTAAATATGTGACGATGCGCAGTTCATTCAATGTGGAGTCTTTTGAAAAACCGATGGATTTGTATCTGGTTATTTATCCAATATTTAATTATAGAAATGAAATATCCAACTGTATTTGCAGGATTGTCAGTGAAGAAGAATTTGAGAATTTAAGTTCAATAAAAATCGACAAGTCAGTGCAAGCTGGTAAAGTCGTGAAAAGTGTTCCCGAAGGAATAAGTGAATTGCCTATGTTCAAACGTTTCATCAAGGATATTTTTCATAAAAACATATAGCGGGAATAGTAAAGAAACCTCATTTTTCCCTTCGAATCCCGGTGCGAGGGCAGGCTGAGCAAACTGGGGAAAGAATGCCATGGAATCCTTTTAACCTATTTCAAAATGGACAATTATCGGTTCTACCAATCGGTTATAATCTTCAAATCTCATTGTAATGACATCAATGTGATTGCATGCATTAAAGGCAATCTCTTCATTTTTGGATAAATCGAAGGCAACATAGGTTTTTAAACCGTAAAGATTTCCGAATGGCGGCATCCCGCCGGTTTCACAATCGGGAAAGAGCTGCCTGAATTCTTCTTCGGTGGCCAACTCGACTTTTTTTACATGCACCTGTTTGGCAAATTTGGTCAGAGAAATGCGATCGTTGGCCGGTAAGACCGCCAAAGCAAAGCGCCCGTCGATTTTTACAACAATTGTTTTACTCATAATTTTACCCTTGATATGGGCAGAAGCTGCAATTCGCTGAGCGGTATAGGCTTTCGGGTGATGGGTCATTGTGAAGGGTACGTTATTTTCTTTGAGAAAAGACAAGATACGTTTTTGTGGCATACTAACCTCCAAAGTTACCAAAAAACAATTTACTGGCTGAATCAATAAAGCGCAAATAATCACTAATTATCGCAAGGATAATGTCTTTTATTCCTTATGAAAGCGGGTTATATTTACAGATGGAAAAAATGAGAGTTTAATGTTATAAAAAGGAGTTTGAAATGCCAGTAGTTGATTATCAAAAATATGTGAAAATGCTTGAGAAAGCCCATAAAGAGTCTTTTGCCTACCCGGCCATTAATGTGACTACGACCGATACGATGAATGCTGCCATCGAAGGTTTTGCGGCTGCAAATAGTGATGGGATTATCCAGGTTTCCACCGGAGGCGGTGCTCACGCATCAGGAAATCTGAAGGATATGGTTCTCGGATCGATCATGTTAGCGGAGCAGGCACATCGTGTCGCTGAAAAGTACGATATCAATATTGCCCTGCACACCGACCACTGTCAGACAGACAAAATCGATACGTTTCTGAAACCCTTGATTGCGGAGACAGCCAGACGCCGTGCAGCCGGATTACCAAATCTCTTCAACAGCCACATGTACGACGGAAGCGCCGTTCCCTTGAAAGAGAACCTGGAACATGCTGTCGAATTGTTGAAACTCTGTGCGGAGAACGAGATCATTCTCGAAGTGGAAGCCGGGGTTGTCGGTGGCGAAGAGGATGGTGTCAATGCGGAAGGAGTCGGGAAAGAAAAGCTGTATACAACTCCCGAAGATATGTTAACTGTCTATGAAGAGCTGAGTAAAGTTAAAGGCGCAAAATTCATGCTTGCCGCGACATTCGGCAATGTTCATGGTGTGTATAAACCGGGCAATGTCGTTCTGAAACCATCGATTCTGAAAGAAGGGCAGGACGCAGTGATGGCAAAATACGGTAAAGACGCCCGTTTCTTCCTGGTTTTTCACGGAGGATCAGGCTCA